>SKLM01000337.1 GCA_007123205.1 Thermoflexales bacterium | reverse complement strand
CCCACGCGCGTTCACTGACCGAGACGGGAGCGATCCCCGGCGGTGAAGCGAGGCACTTGTTGGCTACCGTAACCACGACGTCGAGGCCCCATTCGTCCACAGGCAACGGCACGCCGCCAAGGGACGCGATGGCATCGACCACGATTGGGATCTCGCGCTCTCGAGTCAGGGACGCGATCTGTTGCACCGGATTGAGCACGCCTGCGGACGTCTCGTGGTGGACAACGGCAACTGCTTGAACAGCTGGATTCTGCTCCAAGGTGGCTTGAATCCGATCGACGTCCAACGGCATCCCAACCGGGAAGGACAGGGGCACCACGTGTAGGCCGTAGCATCGCGCCACCGTGGCCATCCGCTCTCCGAAGAAGCCGTTGTAGGGAATCAGCACTTCATCTCCGGTCCGGAGTAGGCTGCCCAGAGCTGCCCCCAGCCCCGCCGTGCCAGGGCCTGCCAGGATGTGGATGTCGCCCCGCGTCTGGAAGACCTCTCCGAGCAGCCCAAGGGTCTCACGGTACACATCGACCCAGTCTTTGCCGTAGTGGGCTACTGATGGGCCGCCCATCGCCTGGCGCACATCCTGCTCGATGTCAACGGGGCCGGGGATCATCAACTTGGCTCGTTCCACGCAATACTCCTCTCTCCGATGCAACTGCTCTGGCTGTATGTGTCCAGCGGTGCTCTCAACTATGGTTGAATACGGCTGGCCCGGATTCTTGCTCCCATCAGCAGCGGCTTGTTGAACGCGGCGCCGCCCAGGGCCGAGGAAGGGTCATCCCACGGCTTCTAGGACGGCGTCGGCCATGGATGGGGGCGCCAGCCCGTAAGCCTCCAGCAACTCATCGGCGGTACCCGATTCGCCGAAGCGGTCCTTGACGCCGATGCGCAGCAAGGGCGGTGCTGCGGCGTCCGCGGCGACGATCTCAGCAACAGCGCTGCCCAGTCCTCCGATGATGCTGTGCTCCTCCATAGTCACGGCCAGACGCTTCCCGGAGACGGCATCGAGCACCCGTTCGGGGTCCATGGGCTTGATGGTGCTCACGTTCGAGACCGCCGCACTGAGACCCCGGCTTGCCAACAGCTCCGCCACTTCTATGGCTTTGGCCGCCATGATGCCTGTGGCCAGCAGGGCCACGTCGCCCCCTGCGCGGAGCTCCTGGATCGCTCCGATCTCGAACCTGTAGTCGGGCCCGAAGATCACGGGGGTTGGATACCGTCCGACCCGCAGGTAGAAGGGACCCTCAGTCTCCGTGGCTGCGAAGACGGCCTGGTAGGTCTCGTTCGCATCGGCCGGGACCAGCACAGTGAGATTCGGAAGCTGCCGAACAAGCGCGATATCATCAAGGGACTGGTGGGTAGCTCCGTCGGGGCCGATCGTCAGACCGGCGCTACCGCCCACCAGCTTGACGTTGGTCCGCGCATAGGCGACCTGGAGCCGGATCTGATCATACGCTCGCCCTGGCACAAACATCGCAAACGAGTTCGCGAAGGGCGTCATGCCGGTGGCGGCCATGCCCGCTGCTGTGGAGACCATGTCAGCTTCGGCAATGCCCATGTCGAAGAAGCGGTCCGGGTGTGCCTGCCTGAACGTCTCGGTCTTGTTGGAGCGCTGCAGGTCCGCGTCCAACACCACCACGTCATCCCGCCGACGTCCCAGGACAAGCAGCGCCTCTCCGAACGCATCGCGGGTCTCGACCCGCTCGCCGATCGCCCATTTCATGCTGAGGTCTCCTCTCCCATTGAAGCCTTAACGCTCTCAACAGCCAGCTGCAGTTGTTCCTGACTGATGGCCGCGTTGTGGAACTGGAACTGACCCTCCATGAACGGGACTCCCTTCCCCTTCACCGTCTGGGCGATGATGACCGTCGGTCTCTCTCTGACTCCTTCGGCTTCGTCCAGGGCGCCGCATATCTGCCGCAGGTCGTGGCCGTCGACGCCAATCACGTGCCAGCCAAAGGCCCGCCACTTTTCCTCCAGGGGCTCGAGACGCTTGGCCTCGTCGACGTCCCCTTGGCTCTTGAGACGATTGCGGTCGATCAGGGCCACGAGCGAGTCCAAGCCGTGGGTGGCCGCACCCATGGCGGCTTCCCACACTTGACCCTCCTGGAGCTCGCCGTCACCCAGGAGAACGTAGACCCGGGAGGGCAGGCCGCGGATGCGAGCGGCGAGAGCGATGCCGTTGGCGAAGGATAGTCCTTGCCCGAGGGAGCCTGTGCATGCCTCAATGCCCGGGGTCGTGCAGGCGTTGGGATGGCCTTGAAGGATGCTTCCCAGACGTTTCAGGTTCGGCAATTCCACCATGGGTATGACGCCCAACATCGCCAGAGCGGCGTACTGGGTGGGCACGCTGTGGCCCTTGCTCATGACAAACCGGTCCCGCCCGTCCCACTCCGGGTTAGCTGGGTCATACCGCATCTTGTAGAAGTATAAGGCAGTCACCAGTTCCACGGATGAGAGCGACCCACCAAAATGGTGGGGTTTGTCCGCTCCCATCATCGTGATGAGGTGGTAGCGCATCTCGCGGGCGACCGCCTCTAGGTCACCCAGGCGACCATTGTCGATCATCACTTCCTCCTGATACCCAATCCAGCTGCTGGTGCCGGGTGAGGACGAAATCAGCCCATCCTCAACTCTACCAGAGCAGAGTCGAACCCCGCAGGACCCCAAGGCGCGAGACTTTCCTATGGACGACGAAACGGCCTGGTCCAGCGATCGCAACTCCGGGACGGCGCGCAGCGTGGTCCGGCGCGATACGGATTCTGGCGCGAAAGACCGCGACTCGACTCATCTAGTCCACGGGGTGGAGCAGTATTTTGCTTGCCCTCAAGCTCTCGAGTTCGTCAAAGGCCTCCCGCCACGCTGTGATCGGCATCGTCCCGCTGAGGATGGACTCTGTCTGGATTCGTCCCTGTCGCAGCAGCTCCAAGGTGGTCTCCCACGTGCCCCAGGTGTGGCTGAAAGCACCCTGGTAGGTAACCGCCTTACCTACGATCTCATCCATGGTAAGGTCGACAGGGCGAAGTGACCATCCGATCTTGGTAACCTGTCCATTGGGGCGTACGAGGGCCAGCGACTGCCGTATCGCCGGCGGCACGCCAGCAGCATCGAGGACCAGATCGGCACCGTATCCGTCGCCCAGGGTCCGCACCACGTCGAGAGGGTCCTGCTCCGTCACGTCAACGGTCATGTCCGCGCCCAACCGACGGGCCAACTCCAGACGGTCGCCATCCCGGTCGGTTCCGGTGACCAGCGTCGTTCCAGCGCCGGCCAGCCGCGCGATCTGAAGGCAGAAGAGACCAACCGGGCCCGGGCCGATGATGACCACCGTGTCACCCGGCCGGACGTGGCTCTTCTCGATGACGGCGTTGTAGGCGACGCAGATTGGCTCGCTCATAGCCGCGGACTCGTCGCTCACCTCCCCGGGGACGTGGTGGAGGAGTCGATGACCGGCCCGCACATACCGGGTAAACGCTCCATCGACGGCAAACCCGAAGGCGCGGCGAGCAGGGCACAGGTTGTAGTTGCCGGAGCGGCAGAACCGACAGGCTCCGCAGGTACTGGCGGCGGTCTCGCATGTCACTCGGTCGCCAACGGCGAAGCCTGCAACTTCCTCACCTACCTCCACGATCTCCCCGGACCATTCGTGGCCGAGGATGACGGGGGGTTGGGCGAGGGTGTTCAGCTGCCCGTGGTACATATGGAGCTCGCTGCCGCAGACACCGCAGAACTTGACCGCGACTAAGCACTCATCAGGGTCGATAGTCGGGATCGGCACGTCCCGCACCTCAATGGCGCCCTCACCTCGTTCGTAGTAGACTACTGCTTTCATCGTCTCCTGTTCCATCTGTGCCTCCTGCTGTCCTTGAGACGGCGCTCGAGAGACGCCCTACGGAGTCTATCGCGCGACAGATCGCCGATTCCTCGTGCCGCCGTCTATGCTTGAGCTGTGGATCGAAACGGACGATCTGGCCTACGCCGCCGTCCAGCCGCCGTCCACATACAGCACGTGGCCGGTGATGAAGTCGGAAGCGCGGGAAGCCAGGAACACGGCGGCTCCAAAGAGATCCCAGAGTTGGCCCACGCGCCCCATCGGAATACGAGCCAGAACCCAGCTTCGCACCTCCGGATCGTCCAACAGGAAGGCATTCAGATCGGTGCGGATGAAGGTAGGAGCCAGGGCGTTCACGTTGATCCCGTGGGGAGCCCACTCAATGGCCAATGAGCGGGTGAGCAAGTTGACGCCGCCCTTACTGGCCGCATAGGCGGGGTCCTGAGCCCGGCCCTGCAGACCGCGCACTGAGGACATATTGATGATCTTCCCGCGTTGCTGCTCCAGCATCATCCTGCCCACCTCCTTGCAGCAGAGGAATGTGCCCTCCAGGTTGACGCGGATGACCTTCTCCCATTCTTCCACCGGGAATTCGACCGCAGGTTTAAGGATGACGATGCCGGCCGAGTTGACCAGGATATCGATGCGATCGAACTCGCACGCCACTCGGTCGGTCATCTTCCGGACCTGCTCCACGTCCGTCACATCGGCCGCTACAGGCAGCGCACACCGGCCCAGGGCCCCTATCTCTTCGGACACGGCCTCCAGGTCTTCCTCGGTGCGGCTGACCGGAGCCACATGCGCCCCTGCTGCCGCCAGGGCCAGGGCAATGGCTCGACCCAGTCCACGGCTTCCCCCGGTGACGATCGCTACTCTGTCCTCCAGGGAGAAAAGAGAAGACAGATCCTCAAGCTTGTCGGCAGGAATATCCTCCACGGAACCTCCTCCACAGATGAATCGCGTTTCCCCGGCAGACTCAGCCCCTGCGGGTTTGTCGGTGTGTGACGCAGATCACGACGTCCTGGCCCAGGAGGCCGTCTGGCGATCAGTCGTCCTCGAGAACGGCCACGGCCCGGATCGGGGATCCGCTGCCCTTTCGGATCTTCAGCGGGAAACCGATGAACCGAAAACGTCTCCCCGCCACTGGGCCCAGGTCGCCCAGGTTCTCGATGTTCAGGGTCTGCATCTCGCGGCAGACCTGATGGGCCGGGTAGCCCTTGGTCAGAGAGCAATCGTGGCTGGGCGCATCCTGGCCGATGTTGATCGCTCCCTGCCCGTAGATGAACTCGGCAGACTCACGGTTGAGTCCAGAGTAGTCGGTGAGGTAGGCGGCGCTACCCCACGTCCTGCCGTAGTGGCCTGAGTATAGGAGCACGGTGTCGCCTTCCCTGATGTCCAGACCGTCCTTCTCCAACGCCGCCTTGATCATCTCCACGGTGTAGTACGTCTTCGGCGGGATATCCGAAAGATCGAGACAGATAGCCCCGGTGTAGAACCAATCGAGAGGGAGTTCGTCGATGCTCGGGGCGTCCGAAGCCGGGTCGATATGACTGATCGAATCCACATGGGTCGTCCCGTGGGTGCTCATCTCGATCTTCTCTGCTGTGTAGCTGTAGTCGTCCTCAAACCGTCCCGACTTGAGGGTCTCCTCGTGAGTGGCGACGACCGTGACCTTCGTCTCTGGATGTCCGGGCCACACGGGTGCCCCCGTGTAGATCTCCTGACTCAGATCGACCAGTTTCCGTTTCATGCTTCTCCTCGCTGTATCTGCTTACACGGTATAAGATTGCCCTAGCTCTGTCGCATCTAGGGCGTAGGGAGCACGCTGTCGCCTTCTGCCACGGGCGCATCCCCCCGGTCTCCGTCAATGCGTTCGTTGCTGAGCTTGAGGTCCAGTGACCTCTCTTCCGCAGCGGACCGTCACCCTCCGTCGATCAGGTGCACCAGGCGAATCTGTGCTCCCTGCGGAATCTCGTACGTCTTATGATCCTTGAAGGGCACGACAGTTCCATCGACGACAGCCAGATAGAGGTATCCGAACTTGGCTGCCAGATCGGCGAGCTTCATCCCCTCCCGCCACCGCACTCTGTTTCCGTTGACCCATATCACATCTTGCTTCTCTTCGCTCATACTGCTTCCTCTCCCCGGCACAGATGCCGGCAGTTGCCCCCAACCGACGCCCACGAACCTGTTCTCCCGACATGGCGCAGACAGCGATGGGAGGGTTCCCATCTGGTGCGCCCGAGATCCGCGGCGCTGGGAGGAGCCCTACCGAGCCGGCTTCACAGTCACGTCGGCTGGATCAACTCCAGCACAACTCCGTCAGGATCCACCAGATAGGTCCATATCCAACCTGCCAGAGGACCTTTCGGGATGGTCGCCGGTGGTCCTGTGAACGTCACCCCCTTGTCCAGCAGGGATTGATAGGTGGTATGGACATCATCGACTTGAAAGGCTACGTGCATCGCGCCGATATCGTTGTTGCGACGTTCGTGCGAGCGCCCGGTCGGCCTTACGTACTGAATGAGCTCAAGCTGGGCGTTTCCCACTCGGAAAATGGCCAGCTCCACCTGGGCCTCCGATACACCCAACGTATCCGAGCGATCGTCGCCGCTGACCTCGCTTTGCTCCACGGTCACGAGTTCCAGGCCGAGGGCGTCGCGGTAGAATGCGATGGACCGCTCCAGGTTGCTGACGGTGATGCACGTGTGGTGGACGTCACTGATCACTGGGTCCTCTCCTCTCCGTCCGTGTCTCTTACGCTCACCCCCGATTATACCACAAGTGACCTCAGGGCGGGGCTCGACGATGCTTCCTGCTGGGTACAATCTCACACGATTGCCCACGGCGTATTGGCCGGACCGGGAGAGCCCAGATGCGGATTCCCTACCCGTCGCGACGAAGGATGTTGTCGCTGAAGCCGCAGTGCTTCCCGGGCTCCTCAGCCTGACAGGGGCGGTCGCACCACTAAGGCGTCGACAACGAATGACAGGGTGATCGAAACCACCCTGTCATTCCCCGGCTGCCCTCTATCGTCCGGTCCATCTCACCGGCATCCAGCTGACTTGCCGTCTAGTCCCCGTTCTTCTCCAATGCCCGGAGGATCACCTCAGGCGAAGCTGGATACTCGTCGATCCAGACGCCGACGGCGTCGTAGATGGCGTGCATAATGGCGGGCGGCGGGCCATTGGACGACCCTTCGGAGAAGCCTTTGGCGCCCTTCACGCCAATGGGATGGGGCACCTCCTCGATTCCGTAGATCAGCTCGTCCGGATAGTCGGCGAACGTGGGCAT
>SKLM01000146.1 GCA_007123205.1 Thermoflexales bacterium | reverse complement strand
TTATGGCCAAGACATACACATACACAGCGCGAAGCGCCGAGAATCCGGAGCGGGTCGTGACGTTCACCCTGCGGGATTCGCGGATGTCCGTCGGGATCGGGGATCCCCTGGAGCAAGTGGAGCGCGCCATCGGCCTGGCTCGCGGCAAGGGAGAAGGGCCAGAGCCAGAGGTGGAAGGGGAGATTCTCGAGGATGAGGAGATGGAGGTGAGTCCGGAGGAAGCGCCGAAGCTCTGGCTGCGGCCTATGGCTGTTTCTGTTGTCCAGAGAGGCACGCGTCCGGTCCACGTGGATGACGTGGTGGCCAGAGTCGACGAGGACTGGCTCCGGGTGCGTACTTGGATCCGCACAGGTGGTCTACGCCTGCTGCCCATCACGCTAATCGACGGGCAGGTGGACAACCCCGTCGCCGCTCAGGATTTTGTGGAGGAGGTTCGTGAGCGGAAGACGGTCAGCGGTTTCAACCCGTTTGCCCTGTTCGACTATTGGCTGACCTGGGTGATGGGCGCTGTGACCG
The DNA here is from genome assembly GCA_007123205.1 of Thermoflexales bacterium. Lineage (GTDB taxonomy): Bacteria > Chloroflexota > Anaerolineae > B4-G1 > B4-G1 > SKLM01. The sequence goes on along the minus strand of SKLM01000146.1, from coordinate 6,615 downwards.
CTCTCGTGATGCTGCAGCAATGGCGCCGGAAGGGAGGCGAGAAGGACGAGGCTGACAGCTGAATCGGTCTGGTAAGGCAGTCCCGCACGAGCCAATGAGGACCGAGGATCGAGGGTCTGGCCGCGTATCGGTGTCGCTCACCGCGGCAAGCGACAGGACCGATCCTCCCTGAGTCGGTTGCCGTAGGGGACCATTAGGTATTGTGCAGCGCGGATGATAGAGAGGAGGCAGCACACCTTGCTACTATCGCGAACGGAGCTTGAGAGTCTCGCTGAGAAATACAATAACCGTCACGTCTCGATTTACCTGCCGACGCATAAAGCAGGCGACGACGTTCTGGAGAATAGGGTGCGGTTTCGGAATCTACTGGACCGAGCTGAGGAGCAGCTCGTGGAAGGCGGTATGCGCCCGCCAGTGGCGAAGGAATTTTTGGGCCCGGCACGGCCGCTGGTGAACGATGAGCTCTTCTGGCAACGACAGAGCGCCGGGCTGGCTGTGTTCCTGGCGGAAGGGCTGGCCCGGAAGTATCAGCTGCCGCTGGAGTTTGAAGAGCTGGTCATTGTCGGCGACCGGTTCCACATCAAGCCGTTGTTGCAGGTGTTGAGTAACAATGGCCGGTTCTACGTGCTGGCTCTGAGCCAACACGAGACTCGCCTGCTTCAGGGCACTCGTCATCGCATCGGTGAGATCGACCTAGACGACCGTGAGCAGGTGCCGGTGACGATCCTCGAGATTCTGAAGTGGGAGGATCCCGAGATGCAGCTCCAGCTCCACACGGGTGCCGCGCCAGTGCTCTATCACGGCGCGGCGGCTATTTTCCACGGTCACGGTATGGCTAGCCAGGACGATCCAAAGGAGAAGATACTGCGCTACTTCCAGCGGCTTGACGCTGGGCTTAGAGATATCCTGGCGGACGACAACGCCCCTCTTGTTCCAGTGGCCGACGATTTCGTGTTGGCTCGGTACCGGGAGGCCAGCACGTATCCCTACGTGACGGAGGAGGGGATCCACCTGGTGCCCCAGCGGATCAGTCCTGACGCCCTTCATGAGCGGGCTTGGACCATCGTTGAGCCGCTGTTTGCCCAGGCCGAGGACCAGGCCCGGGACGTCTACGGACACCTCCAGGGGAACGAGAGCGACCGGGCGTCGAACGACCTGATAGAGATCGTCCGGGCCGCCCTATTCGAACGCGTGGAGGGGCTGTTCGTCGCCCTTGACGATCAGCAGTGGGGTACGGTTGATTGGGACACGGGCGAGGTGACGCTCTTCGAGGAGCAGCAGTCGGGGGCCCGCGACCTGCTTAGCGTGGCCGCTACGCATACTCTGTTGAACGGAGGATGGCTCTTCACCGTGGAGCGCGCGCACGTCCCGGATGGAGGATTCGCCGCTGCCGTCTTCCGCTATTAGTAGGAATCGCTGCGGAGCAGATCAGAGAGCGCACGGAGGAAGACATGGGCCATGCCTTCGTTGTGTTCAACCCGGTGGCCGGCAGGAGCAGCGATGGGCTGCGCCAGAAGATAGCCGACCATCTGGAAGAAGCAGGGTGGAGCTTCGAGATATACGAGACGACCGGTCGTGAGCAGGTCGCCAGAGTCGTGGAGACAGCTTTGGAACGAGCTGGGAGGGACCTGGTTGTGGCCGCTGGCGGTGACGGCACGGTGGCGGGGGTTGCCGGAGGGCTGATACGGACTGGAGTGCCCATGGGCGTGTTACCGTTGGGCACGGGCAACGTGTTTTCCCGCGAGCTCGGTATCCCGGAGCGGATTCGCGAGGCGCTGAGCCTGCTCACAGGCGATCACGGGACCATGCGAGTGGATGCGATGGAGGTAGAAGGCCAATTCTTCCTGTTGAACGTCAGTGCGGGTCTGAGCTCGATGATGATGCGAGGGACAGCGACGAAGGACAAGCGGCGCCTTGGACGCCTGGCCTATGTCTGGACAGGGCTGCAGAAGATCGCGGGCCATCAGCCGCACCGTTTCTCGCTGACCATCGATGGGCAGCATCATGTGCAGCGAGCTGCTGAGGTCATCGTAGCCAATAGCGGGGCGTTAGGCGATCCTTCTTTTCGCTGGAGCCCCGAGGTCGAGCTGAACGACGGACGGGTCGACGTGGGCGTGGTGCGAGCCCGATCCGCGTGGGATTATCTCCAGGTGGCCTTTGCCCTGGTTCTGCGCGGTCAACCTGACGTGGGTACCATACAACACTTGATCGCAGAGCGGAACGTCATCGTCGATGCGACGCCGCGACTTCCAATGCAGGGGGACGGTCAGTTCATCGGATACCCACCGGTGGAGGTGAAGGTTGTTCCGAATGCCCTGTACGTTGTGGTACCTGGAGAGACTGCCGAGGGTTTGGTGCTGGCCAAGGGGCTGAATCCCTCGCACCGGGGATGAAGCGAACGCCGGTCCATAGCCTGGAGCAAAAGGAAGAGGATGGCATTAGAAGACATTGTCACGATCCTAATGGAATACCTGGAGGACGGAAAAGCCGTGTTTGCGCGTCGATATGGATCCGAGGCCTTAATCACGGCGCAGGATATGGCGGACCTGCTCAGGGGAGAGCTGGGAAGACAGCTGGATTACGACACGCTGTGGACTGAGTTCGAGGCCGCCCCGCGGGAGACCACGCCTCAGCTGATCGGTCTCCTGGAGGCGATGGTAGAGGCGGATCCAGGCCTGGGAGACAAATTGCAGGTGCTCTTGGAGGACTACTACGCGGCCCGTGGCTCCGTGAGCCCGCCCTTCCGCGATGAGAGGCCCGAGGCAGAGGCATCCGAGCTTCTGCCTCGGGACGATACCCCCATCGAAAGCCAGCAGGTCGCTCCGCAGCGAGATACTGATGAGGCCGGTGAAGGAACGTATCTGTACGGAAACGTACCGGCAGGGGGGCCAACTAGCGTGGGAAAGGCTGAGAGGTTAGACCTCGACGTGCTGGAAACACGGGGTAGCCCCCAGATGCCCGACCTCGACGTGAGCGAGCTTTTCGCGCAGCTGCGCAGTAAGGTGGAAGGATATCCCGACACGGCCGAGGAGGAACAAGAAGCCTTGATCCAGGAGTTGCAGGAGTTGGAGACAGAGCTGCTGCTGGGGGAGGAGGCCGACGAATCGGCCATCGTGGAACACCTGCGCAACATCGGGGATAGAGATGTCGAGCTCTTGGAGTTGGTGCTGACGGGCATCTGGCAGACATCGGGACGGACAAGGGCAGTGGTGGACCGGGCGATCGTCGAGATGGGCGGCACTGGGCCGCGGGAAGGGGATTCGTGAACGGTGCCGCTCTCCTGTTCGGGTGAAGCGGAACACACCGCTATCGCCATCCGCTATGAAGATGCGGTGCAGACGGGCTTACGAGTGACGGTCAAGAACGGAGCGAGGGTGTCGAGATAGGCCGGGTCCGAGATCCCGGCCAGGCTGTACAGGTGAAGGCGTTCGAAGTTAACTTGCCACATAGCGGGACCCCCGATCCAGCTCAGAGACGTGACCGTCGTGGAACGCCAGTTTCGTCGTCCCTGCATTCTCTGGCAGGAATGTGTCCCGCACGCAGGGCTGCAACCGGCACATCTGCCCGCCGAAATCCCGACCGTCCCATAGGCGGAAGATGCGACCTCCGTCGACGCTGCGGTACATGGGGCCTATCCCCTGCACATCCGTGGCATTATGGACCGGCGAGATCACGTCGCCCTAGCCGTCCCGGGGATCATCCAGAGAGTGATGGAAGTCCGACTTGTGCATCCGAAGGACGAGGCGCCAAATCTGGTCGTCATGGGTGTGGATAGGTGAGGAGGCCAGCCAGCGCTCCCCTCGTGTCGCATATCAACTCCTGAACGTGAAGATCACAAGCGAGGAAGGTATCGCCACCCTGGTAGGTGAAGACGACGCATTCCTGAGGGAAGTCCTCCTTCTCATACCCTATGATACGCAGCTCCTTGTGGTCAAATAGCTGGTCGAGCTGGTGGCCGATCTTGTCGATCATCCCGTGACTGCGGTAAGTGTAGGGGTGTACCAGGCGTGCAGAGCCTCGTGGTCGGCCCGATCCGATCGCCGCACATGTACCGCGTCTCCCCCTGCCGGCAGAGTGGGAAGCTTCAGAAGGTAGCGGCTCATCTTGATGGCATACCCGAAGCCGGTACTGCGGTAGAAGTGAGGTCGAAAGGGATAAAGGGACGTCACGGGGGTGCCACGCTCCCGGTAATAGCACAAGCAGAAGAGCATCAGGGCCCGGCCGACGTGCTGCTGGCGACATTCGGGATCGACAGCCATTTACCGGACAGCGCCGACGGGGATCAGGTTGCCCAGCAGGTTCATCACGAAGCCGAACATGCGCATCCCCCGGAGAAGCTGCTTCTTGCCCCTGACCGATCAAAACAGGCCCCAGAAGGTGATGGCAGGCTTTTCCTGGCCGGGACGCTTGAACTCTGCCACTGGACCCTGCTGCGATCGGGGCGAGCGGTCAAGAAAGCGATGGATATGCGTCGATGACTACGTGGGCGAAGGGGACGAACTCCGCGTCGGTAGACAGCGCTCTGATCTCGCTCTAGCGGAGGCTCCTCTCCGTCATTCTCCCATGATCTGGAGCACGAGACGGCGCGCACGCGGGCGCGTATCGAAGTCTAGGAAGACGATCTGCTGCCAGGTGCCGAGGGTGAGAGCCCCTTCGACGAAGGGTACCGTCAACGACGGACCGATAAGAGCCGACCGAACGTGGGAGTGGCCGTTGTCGTCCCCCCAGCGTAAGTGGTGGCGGTAATCGCCGTCGGGCGGCGCGATCTGATCGAGGGCCCGTTCGAGATCATGAAGCGCACCGCTCTCGTACTCGATGGTGGACAGGCCCCCAGTGGAACCGGGACAGAAGATCGTTACGGTTCCACTCAGCAGGCCTGATCCTCGAACCGCCTCTGCCACACGGGAGCTGATGTCGATTATGTGACAGTGTCCCTCTGTGTCCAGGCGAAGTTCCTCACTGATTACCATATCGCGCTTCTTTCCCCTGAACCCGCTCCTGTGCGGCAAGGCCCGTCACTTAGTTGACTCCACCCTCTTCCATATGCTGTTGAAAGGACGTCGCAGTAGACGGACCTTGATCAGCACCAGAAGCCAGAGATGGATTCGGGCACCGAAGAGCAGCAGGGTCCACACGAACTCCCGCAGGTTGCGAGGATACGTGAGCGCCATCCAAGCGTTTCTGGCTTCCAGCCAGGCGGAGCGCATCCGAAACGGGGACTGGCGAACATACGCCTGCGCATAGCCGCCGGCCGAGCGCACTTTCTGGCGCAGCCAGTCCCGGTAGGTAGTCGGATACCGGACATAGACGCGCGCCTCAGGGGCGTAGCGGATCGACGCTCCCTGCTGGGCGATGTGGTGCGAGATCACGGCATCCTCGGCGAGGGCGTCCTCCGGTACGTGATCGACGAGTTCGCTTCGAAAGGCGAAGAGGTATCCAGAGCAGACCAGGAAGCGCGGCGTCCCTGCTCGCGTGGCCCGGTCCCGGGCGAGGCGCATGCGGTGAATGCCATCCGTAAGCAGGTGGGACCAATAGCCAAGGATGGTGTCCCGCGGGCTGACACTGATAGGACGCCCGCTCACCGCCCCTACCTGGGGGTCACAGAAGGGAGCCAACAGCGGGGCCAGAGCGTCATCGTCTACCAGCACGTCCCCGTCGCTCAGAACCACGAGCTGCCCCTCGGCGGTTTCGAGGCCCGCGTTGACAGCGGTCGGTTTCCCGCGCTGTGCATCAGCGACGTGGCGGACAACAGGGTGCCGTTCGGCGTAGTCGTCGACGACGGCGATAGTCTGTGGGTCGGGACAGACGACCAGGATCTCGCTCTCTTCATCCAGCTGGGGAAGAAAGGCATCGATGGCCGCCCCAACGGTCTCGGCCTCGCGAAAGGCCGTGATGATGACACTCAGTCGGGGCGCCATATCAGGAAAGCGGGGTTCAGACGGAGAAGGTCTCGACGGCCCTGAGATCCCAGAGCTGCAGGTTACTATCAGGGTCGTGACGCCGCCGGATGGTGCCGGGCTGAGGCCTGATAACGATCTCCAAGGTCGGTCCGACTGTCCCCTCCACGAGGTGACCACCATAGGTGGTGAAGTCGGCACGGCCCAGAATGACCTGGGCGTACGCCGTCGGATGGCCGTCCCGGCCTCTGGTGATGTCGCCGGTCAGCGTGAGCAGCTCAACGGGTTCGTCGAGGGCCTTCTTCTGGTAGCCATTGGTCTCAGCGTCATGGTAGCCCAGAATCACACGCTGGAGCATTCCGATGCCGGAGAGGGTCGCGAACCCGATGCGATACTGCTTGGCGAAGTCCTCCAGACGCTGGAGCACGTGTTCACCTTGCTCCAGTTGGACAAGGTAATTCGCTCCCGATCGCTTCACCTGCACCGTGGCCTCCCTGTGATCAGCCCTGATACGCCCTCCTTCTTGTCCGCGATTCTAGCACGGAACCTGTTCCGTGGCAAAGGAGCTTAGCCCCGCACGCGGCTTAGCTCCGCACGTGGCTTAGCTCCGCACGCGGCTTAGCTCCGCACGCTGGGCAGGTGCCAGGCACCGTAGTTCGGTGTGCTCAATGTGACGGCAGAGGGCGGTAGATAGGGCATCACCATTGTTTTCGATGCC
>SKLM01000361.1 GCA_007123205.1 Thermoflexales bacterium | reverse complement strand
GGTCGCACAGCGAGATTGGAAGCACCACCCGTCACGGCAACGCTTTCATCGCGGCCGGTGCTCAACGGCTTGCATCATGACTACTCCTGGCTGGCGGTGAGCAGCGCTGAGCAGAATCAGGCCCAATGCTAAACCTACCAGCGATTCACAGGCCAGAAGGTAGCAGCCCGGTAGAAGGCTCTCCGCGGACCGGGCCGGGTGACCTTGCCTGACGTGATCAGATGGAGTCCACAGCCACCCTGAGTCTGCAAGAACAGGGATGCTCGTGCAAACCCACTGGCTCTTCCCGTCCTAGACGTGCCGTGTGATGCGAGATTCTGTGCCCTCCGTGATCAACCGCTTGGGACGGATGGACTTTTCGACCAGGACAGCCCCAAACCCTGGTAACGATCTCGCGACGCATGCACCGCACCTTGTTGCGGATCCGCCTGGGCTATGGTAGACTAGAATCCATGGACGCAGGGGCGCTGAAGGACGAACTGTCTACCATCTTGCCGAGCCTCGAGGGTGTGCGAATGGTCTATCTCTTTGGCTCGCGAGTCGAGGGCAACCTCGGCCCTATGAGCGACATCGACGTCGCCGTCCTGGTTGACAGGGCCGCCGACGGGTCCCGCCTGCGGGCTCGCCTGGCCCACGAGTTGGCGCGTGTCCTCGGAACGGACCGGGTCGACGTGGTGCTCCTGAATCGCGCTTCGATCGAGTTGGCCTACGCCGTCGTTGCGCTGGGCAAGGTGCTATACGAAGAGGATCTGGCGACGCGGGTCGAGTACGAGGCCACCGTCATGAGTCGTTACGGCGATTACCTGCCCGTGCTGCGGGGGCAGCGTCGTGACATCCTACGAGGAGATGACTATGAGCGCCGAGTTCGCCGGTATCGAGCGACGCTTAGACAAACTGAGCGAACGCTTGGCCAGGTTGAAGCCGCTCAGCGACAAGCCACGGAGTGACTTCGACGAAGACCCCTACCTGCGCGACATTGTAGAGCGCAACCTTGAGGTCTCGGCCAGTGCTGCATCGATATCAGCCATCGCATCATCTCCATAGAAGACGCTCGGAAGCCAATCGACTACTACGATGCCATTCTACGTATGGGCGAATTGGGTGTCTTGCAGGCGGACTTCGCTCGGCAACTGGCTCCCGTAGCCGGCTTCCGCAATGTTCTCGTACACGAGTATGTGGCTGTCGATTGGAGCGAAGTGTACGACGCTTTGCATCGTCTGGAGGACTTCGAGCGATTTGCCAGGTCCGTCCGCCGGTGGTTGGCGAACAGAGCAAGCCCAAGCGAAGAATCGGGCCACTAGAGTCTCGAGACCTCATCTGTCTGTTCACTTGCTGCCGCGCTTGTCGCGGCGCGCGCTGCCCTCTTCCTCTTGGATAAGCCGTAGTTGGGCCCATCTGCCTTGCCGGTCCTCCATAGTCGTCGAGTCTCCCCCTCGGTTCCTTGCCGTTGAAGATTCGGCCCTGCAATGGCTTCTGCTACGCGCTGCGGCCTGTGCTGACTTGTCTGCACCCTTCCCCCGCGGAGACTGACGAGGAGTCAGTGGCCGCCCGTCCCTAGTCCAGACTGTGGTTCGGGGGCGAAACTCACAGCATCGCTATAGCCGGGGTTTGCACCGTCGCTCTTCCGTGCCCCGTTCCGAACGTGAGTGTGAGGTCACCGGCCAGCAACCACAAGAAGACGGCGGTCAACATCGACTCTTCCGAGCGGGTTTCGAAAGAGACTTGCCGAGCGCCGTCTTCTCGCTACGGTGTACTCGCGTGTTGCGCGGGCGATTCGGCCCACGCAGAACGCCAACTCAGTCTAGCAGTGTTTGGTGCGGTTCTTGATCAGCGGGCAGTACGGCGACTTCGTCGGCGAGAGGCCAACGCCCGCCGGACCCGCTGAGGGGTCCAAGACGCGACCCATTCGATGGCTGGCGCGAACGACAGGATTGGCGCGAGCCTGGGCCAGGTCGGCCCGCCTCGTCACTCCCCCGCCACGATGGCCGCCACGTCCTGCTCCACCGTGTCGATGGGCTTCAAGTCGAATTTGTCGACCAGCACCTGCAGGACATTCGGTGAGACGAAGGCCGGGAGGGTGGGCCCGAGCCGGATATGGCTGACGCCCAGGGAGAGCAGGGCTAACAAGACGATCACCGCCTTCTGCTCGTACCAGGCCAGGTCGTACGAGATGGGAAGCTCGTTTACATCTTCGACTCCGAACGCTTCAGCGAGCTGCTGGGCGATGACGACCAGGGAGTAGGAATCGTTGCACTGGCCGGCGTCGAGCACCCGGGGGATTCCTCTGATTTCTCCCAATCCAAGCTTGTTATAGCGGTACTTGGCACAGCCCGCGGTCAGGATCACGCTGTCGTCGGGCAGAGCTCGGGCCACCTCAGTGAAGTACTCCCGGGTCCTGTGACGGCCGTCGCAGCCCGCCATAACGACGAAGCGCTTAATGGCACCATCCCGCACCGCCTCCACAATCTCGTCGGCGGCGCTCAAGACCGTCTTGTGCGCGAATCCGATGGGAATCGCTCCGGTCTCGAGGGGTTGCGGGCTTTCGCACTCGAGGGCTCGACTCACGACGGCCGAAAAATCCTTCGTGCCTCCCGGCTCGCGGTCTGGGATGTGCGGTATACCCGGCCAACCCGCCAGACCGGTGGTGAAGATCCGATCCTCATAGCTCTCCCGTGGCTCGACCAGGCAATTTGTGGTCATCAGTATGGCACCGTTGAACGTTTCGAACTCGTCCCGCTGGTGCCACCACGAACCACCGTAGTTGCCGACCAAGTGCGGGTACTTCTTAAAGGCGGGGTAGGCATTGGCCGGCAGCATCTCACCGTGAGTGTACACGTTGACTCCGGTGGGCTGGGTCTGTTCCAGCAACTCCTCCAGATCCAAGAGATCATGACCGCTGATCAGTATCGCCGGACCCTCCTTTACCTCCAGGCCCAACTTGGTTGGCTCAGGATGACCGTAGGTGGAGGTGTTTGCCTGGTCCAGCAAGGCCATGGCGCGGAGTCCCATCTCGCCGCATTCGAGGACCTTGCCCACAAGCTCGTCCACTCCGGCTCGATCGTCAGCCGCCATTAGCAGAGCCTCCTCCATGAAACGGAAGAGAGCATCGTCCGTGTACCCCAAGATGAGGGCGTGATCCGTATAGGCAGCCAATCCCTTCAGTCCGTACGTCAGCAGCTGGCGCAGCGAGCGAACGTCCTCGTCCAGACCGGGCTCGCCCAAGACGCCTACCGCAGCCCCCTTCTCCAGCAACGAATCCAGGTCCCAAGTCTCGGGAACCCAGGTGGCCATCTCTGGGAGGGGTCCCGACGGTGGGGCTTCGAGCTGCTCCTTGAGGCGGTCCCGCAGTCCTACGGCCCGCTTCAGGAAGTCGACGAAACGGGCCTGGTCGAAGTTCACGTTCGTGACTGTAGCGAAGAGCGCCCGGCACACGAATTGGTCCGTCTCCTCATCCGAGATACCTTCGTCTCTCGCCTTCACGGCAAAGAGGGAAAGCCCCTTCAAGACCCACATAAGCAGATCCTGCAGTTGGGCCACCTCTGGCGTCTTACCACAGACACCCCTTCTCGTACACCCTTTGTTGCCAGCCGCCTCCTGGCACTGGTAGCAGAACATGGTCATCAGAACCTCCCCTTTGGTCATAGTGCGGGTGGGATACTCCCAATGGTCCCCACCGACCGCTTGAGATGAACTCCGCGGTCAACGATTGTCATCCATCCACCGGCCTTCAGAACCGCCGGGACCGGCGAGTAGGCCCACCCCAGCCACAATCTTGCTCCGGAACCTGGAACGGTGGAGCGCTGTTGGAACGGCCTGCCAGCAATGGTGGGGCCGGCAGGCGATGATCTCGCGATTCTCGATGGATTATACCACTGATGGCTGCGGGGTGTCAGTGACAAAAGTCGCACTCAGCGCAAACCGTGGGATGATGCCCAACTGACGCAGCCCGCCTTCACCAGAGCCGTGCCCCTCGCCCTAAGCTCCAAGGTCGCCCCTCGCAGGCGGAGGAGCGAAGGCGGCGGGTCGGTGTGCCGTGCTGACGGTTGATGGGCGCTCTTCAGTCTCTGTACGCCTTAGGCCAGTATCGGATAAGCCGGTGCAGGGGGGAATGCTCGCTGGCGACCCGCTGATGCTCGAGCTCCGCCAGCTGGTCAAGTGCCTGGCCCATAGCCAACTCGTTCGCTTGCCCATAGCCGACATCCATGCCACAATGGTCATCTACGATCTGTAGCCGGATGTCGGATACAGTTAGAATGGGAACGGCTTTGAGCGAGGCGAGTTAACCCAGTGACTGATAACCATTCCACCGACCAGAAGACCAGCCATAGACCGAAACGGCGACTTCCGCGAGGCCGTGTCACCGTCTTCCCGAATTGGTGCAAGGGTTGCGACCTGTGCATCGAGTTCTGCCCGATGGAGGTCCTGGGACGGGGGGAGGACGGAAGAGTTATGGTAGTCCATGGAGAGAAGTGCACGGCGTGCCGCTGGTGCGAACTCCACTGTCCAGACTTCGCCATATTCGTGTCGGATGTGAATTCGGAGAACGGTGGGTCTGGGCCCGGCTCTGAAGAGGAGAACGAATGACAGCAAGACTGATGCAGGGCGATGAAGCCTGCGCCGAGGGCGCCGTTGCTGCCGGATGTCGGTTCTTCGCCGGCTATCCGATCACGCCCGCCACCGAGATCGCCGAGACGCTCTCGCGACTGTTGCCCCGTGTCGGCGGCAAGTTCATCCAGATGGAGGACGAAATCGCATCGATCGCGGCGGTTATTGGCGCATCGGTCGGCGGCGCCAAGGCACTGACGGCCACCTCAGGACCGGGTTTCAGCCTGATGCAGGAGAACATAGGCTATGCAGCCATGGCCGAGATTCCCTGCGTGATCGTCAACGTACAACGACTGGGCCCTTCCACGGGCCGCCCGACGAGTCCCGCCCAGGGAGACGTGATGCAGGCCCGCTGGGGTACCCACGGAGATTATCCCGTCATCGCGCTGGCGCCCTGGACGGTCCGTGAGACTTTCGATCTAACGGTACAGGCCTTCAACTTATCCGAACGGTATCGGACACCGGTGATCCTGCTCATGGACGAGCTGATCGGGCATATGCGCGAACAGGTCAGGCTCCCCGACGCAGATACGCTCGAGCTGGCACGGCGAACAGAGACCCGGGTCCCGCCGAGGTGGTACAAGCCCTTTGAGAACTTCCCGGACGGACCTAACGTGAACGTGCCGCCGCTAGTCCCCTTTGGGGAAGGGTATCGGTATCACATCACGGGACTGCACCACGACGAGCGCGGTTATCCCACCGACCGCCCGGACGAGATTCGTCCCTGGCTGGACCGGGTCTTCGGCAAGATCGAGCGGAGTCTCTCGGACATCCTACTGTACGAAGAGGACGGAATCGAGGATGCCAACATCCTGGTCATCGCCTACGGGAGTACGGCCCGCGCCGCCCGTCACGCGGTGAAACAGGCACGAACACGAGGAAGTCGCGTCGGGTTTCTACGACTCAAGACCATCTGGCCGTTCGCCGAGGAGGTAGTTGAGCGAGCTGCCGCCCGCCTTCATCGTGTGGTGGTGCCGGAGCTTAACCGAGGACAACTGGTGCTGGAGGTGGAACGGGTGGTGGGACGCCAAAAGGTGCGGAGGGTGAACCGAGCGGACGGGGAGATGATACGGCCGTCAGAGATCCTGGCAGTGATCGAAGACCTGGAGGGAGCGGTATGAGCGAGAGGAGCCAGTCACTGGTCCACCGACGGTATCTGCGTCACAGCAAGAAGTTCCCGAACGTCTGGTGCGCGGGCTGCGGTATCGGCATCGTCTTAGGGGCGATCATCCGCGCGGTGGACACCCTGGCACTGGACAAGAACGACGTCGCGATGATCTCGGGGATCGGCTGCACGGGTCGAATGCCCGTCTACGTGGACTTCAACACGATGCACACCACACACGGTCGCGCTCTGGCCTTCGCCACCGGGTTGAAGATGGTGAAGCCAGGCATGAAAGTGATCGTGGTCATGGGCGACGGCGACGCTCTGGCCATCGGGGGCAATCACTTCATCCACGCAGCCCGCCGGAACGTGGGCCTAGCGGCTGTGGTCGTCAACAACGCGACCTATGGGATGACAGGAGGACAGCACTCACCCACGACTCCCTGGGGGATTCAGACTGCAACCACACCCTACGGTCACATTGAGCAGCAGTTCCCGATCTCCGAGCTGGCAGTCACAGCGGGGGCCTCCTTCGTCGCTCGCAGCACTGTATACCACGTTCGAGAGTTGGAGAAATACCTGGCTCGCGCCATCGACAAGGAGGGCTTCTCCTTGGTGGAAGCCATTGCCTATTGTCATACCACGATGGGCCGGATCAACCGCTGGGGCACCACGTCGGATATGATGAGGCATCTGAAGGAACACAGCGTGACGTCAAGGCAAGCCAAAGAGATGAGCCCGGAGGAACGACGGGATATGATCGTGCGGGGGGTCTTCGCCGACCGGGATATTCCGGAGTATACGCAGCTCTACGACCAGATCATTGAGAGGGCCCAGCAGGAGGCGCTGCCATGACCAGACGTTTCGAGATGCGGCTGGCTGGCACCGGCGGGCAAGGGGCCATCCTGGCGGGGATTATCCTGGCCGATGCAGCGATCCGAGAGGGCAAGACGGTGGTGCAGACTCAATCCTATGGCCCGGAAGCCCGAGGCGGCGCCAGCCGATCTGAGATTGTCATCTCCGCGGACGAGATCGACTATCCAAAGGTACTGGAGCCAGACGTCACGCTGTGTATGAGTCAGGAGGCGTGTGACCGGTACGGTCGTCAGACCCGTCCCGGGGGACTACTGGTCATCGATTCCGATCACGTGAGTCGAGCAGCAACAACGCAGGCTGTCCGGGTTCCGCTGACGTCGTTAGCTCGAGAGGTGACCGGCCGAGCGATTGCGGCCAATGTAGTCGGCCTCGGGGTGCTGGCAGGGTTGACGGGAATCGTCTCCCGTGAGTCGCTGGAGCAGGCTGTGGAGGCCCACGTGCCTGCGGGAACAGGCGACCTCAATCTGCGGGCGTTGGCCGCCGGTTACGAGGAAGCACGGCTGATCAAGGGATAGTGCAGGCCAGCTTGGGCACTCAGTTCGCTGAGCGTCCGCGGAT
>SKLM01000092.1 GCA_007123205.1 Thermoflexales bacterium | reverse complement strand
GTAGTGCCTGCTGCCGCCTTCGGCGCCTCCGCGCGGTCGGGCGATCTGCCGAGGCTCGCGGAGGTTTGTAGTGCCGCACGCAACGTAGTGGAGTGCGGCCGTCCATCCGCATGCAGCCAAGGAGACGGGGTAGTGCCTGCTGCCGCCTTCGGTGCCTCCGCGCGGTCGGGCGGACTGCCGACGCTCGCGGAGGTTTGTAGTGCCGGACGCAACGCAGTGGAGTGCGGCCGTCCATCCGCATTCACCCGCGCGACGGGGTAGTGCCTGCGGCCGCCTTCGGCGCCTCCGCGCGGTCCGGCGGTCTGACGACGCTCGCCGAGGTTTGTAGTGCCGCACGCAACGTAGTGGAGTGCGGCCGTCCGTCGGCACTCAAACACGTAGCGAGACGTTTCTGAGGTCGGTTGCCCCACGACGCCCCCTCAAGCAATTGACACGCACGTAGAGGTCTGCTATAGTCACGGGCGATTGTCACACAACCGGCTATGGCACAGCGAATAGGAGGATCACACCGAGACATGGAGCCGCTGGTTCGGGGCGCGTCGGAGTTGGGAATCAGCCTCAGAGATCACCACCTGGCGGCGTTCGCGGCGTGCCACGAGGCCCTGGTCACCTGGAATCAGCGCTTCAATCTGACGGCTATCACGGATTGGGAAGCCGTGTTGATCCGCCACTTCCTCGATTCGCTGTCCTGTCTAAGAGCCATCCACCAGCAGGAGCTGGCCGCTGGAGCCCGAGTCGTCGATGTGGGGACCGGCGCCGGCTATCCGGGCATTCCCCTCAAGATCGTCTGCCCCGGCATGCGGTTGACGCTGGTTGAGGCCACGCGCAAGAAGGTGACGTTCCTGGAACACCTGATCGGCGAATTGGGATTGAAGGACGTCCGGGCCATCCATGCCAGGGCGGAGCAGCTGGGTCAGGATCCTGCGCATCGGGAGCGATACGACTGGGCCGTGGCCCGTGCTGTGGGCAAAATGCCTACTCTCGTGGAGTACTTGTTGCCTCTGGTTGCGGTCGGTGGCTCGACGCTGTCTCAGAAGGGGCAGGACGCTCCTGCTGAGGTCCAGGAGGCTGCGTATGCCATCTCGACCCTGGGGGGCGAGGTGCGTCAGTTGGTGCCGGTGGAGCTACGCGGTCTGGCCGAGACCCGCTACCTGGTGGTGGTGGACAAGGTAGCCTCCACACCAGTGAAGTATCCTCGTCGCCCGGGCGTGCCGGACAAGCATCCCCTACTGCCCTGACTCGTCTCGTCTGACGAGCTGTCGGGGTAGCGAGCGTCCCCCAGCCCGCTAACCGCTCTGTACGATGCCCCCTTTCACCTCTAGGGTCGTTGCGCGCTCGACAAACCCTGCGTTGAACATCTCCGGGTCGGTGGCGGTGAGGATGGCCTGTTCCACGCTGTTCACCTGTTCTTGGAGATAGGCGCGACGTCTCCGATCCAGCTCTGCCAGGACCTCATCAAGCAGCAGAACTGGCGTCTCGTTAGTCTCTTCTCTCATCCACTGCAGTTCCGCCAGCTTCACGGACAACACGGCCGTCCGTTGTTGGCCGCGAGAGCCGTATGTGCCGAGGTCGACCTCGTGGGTGCCCAAGGTGGGACTGCTGGCGATGAAGTGGATCTCGTCCCGGTGGGGCCCGAGTGTGGTCATCCCCCGTGCGATCTCCCGGGGTCGGCGCGCAACCAATGCCTGTCGGTAAGCTTCCACCAGGTCCTCGAGACCCACGTCGGATCGAGATGTCCATTCCTCGTCCAGCCGGATTCCCATCTCGTTCCTTGATGCAGGTGGTGCGGCAGCGTCAAAGCTGGGCAAGTAGTCGAGCCGGAGCCACTCATCGTTCCCCGTCAGCTTCTCGTGGACGGCCCTCGCGTGGCGTGAGAGGGCGTCCAGGAAGCTGTGCCGTTGCCTGGCAATAATGACCCCATTGTGTGCCAACGTGCCCTCGAAAGGCGCCAATTGCGCCGGGTTCCCGCCCTCGTCGCGGACGTGACGGAGCACGGCGTTCCGCTGACGCAGGGCCTTGGCATAACGCTCGAGAGCCTCGCTGTAGGCGGCATGTACCTGGCAGAGGGCATCGTCCATGTAGCGCCGTCGGCCAGCCGGTGCGCCCGAGACCAGGTCCACGCTTTGGGGTGTGAATAGCACGACGTTCAGCTTCCCGCTGAGGTCCGACTGACGCCTCTGGGCGCGATTCACACGAATCGTTTTCTGCAGCCGGGTGTGTCCGTTCGAAAGGGTGTGCTTCTCCAACGCGATATCCAGCTCCATCCGCCTGCCATCCCGCTCGAGCTCCGCCCAAACCCGCGCGTAGGGGAGCCCATCCGCCTCGGCCTGCCAGCGGATGAGCTCTCGATCTGAGGAGGCGAGGGGTGAGGACCCGGCAGCGAGCAGGAATATCGCCTCAAGCAGGCTGGTCTTACCCTGCGCGTTGCCACCGTAGAGGAGCACGGGTCGATCGGGCAAGGTCAACTCCAGGCGCGCGTAGTTGCGGAAGTTCGTCAGACTGAGATAGCGAATGAGCATGGCGTGACTATTGTACAATGGGAACCACCATCTGGAAAGAGAGCAGCCCTCTGAGGTACGGCTTTTCCAGGCCGCGCCTGGCCGTCAGAGCAGTCTTCACGGTGCCGAACGGGAAGGGTCGAGCCTCGGTGAAACCCTGTCCAGAGCAGCAGGAACCCAGGTCTTGGGTCGAGGAGGAGATCGGCCTTCAGTTCAGACGCAGGCGGCTGCCCGGGCGATGTCGGCAGCGACACGGGCGTTGTTGATCAGGAGCGCCTCGTTCGCCTGCCGGGCTCTTCCATCGCTTAACTCGACGAGGCGGGCCAGGAGAAACGGTGTGAGAGCCGTGCCCCAAACGCCAGCAGCCTCGGCCTCGTTCAGCGCCTGCGCGATCAACGTGTCGGCTTCTTCGGCAGGGAGCTCCATCTCCCTGGGCACGGGAACGCAGACCAGAACTGCTCCTGCCAGCCCCAGCGCGCTCCGCGCTCGTGCCATTCGCACTACATCCTCGGCCGTGTTGGTGACGGCGTCCACCCGGAGATCCGAATGCCGGCTGTAGAAGGCCGGAAACACCTCGGTACGGTAGCCCACGATGGCGATTCCTCTCGTCTCCAGGCTCTCTCGCGTGCGGCGTAGGTCGAGGATCGCCTTGGCACCGGAGCATACGACGGTCATACCGATCCTCTCCAGCGCTGTCAGATCTGCCGAGACGTCCTCGGGGTGCCCGCGGTGTACGCCGCCGACGCCGCCGGTCGCGAAAACCTCGATGCCGGCGAGATGCGCCAGATGCATCGTGGCTGCAACGGTCGTGCCTCCGCTGGCGCCCTGGGCCACGGCCAGGGGGAGGTCCCGTAGGCTGATCTTGCGAACCGGAGCCGGATGCCCCGCTGGGCGGGTCGCCTGAGCGGAGGCTAGGCGCGATAACTCTGCGCTGGTCATACCGATGTGAGGCTTCCCGTCGAGAACTCCAACGGTTGCTGGAACCGCGCCCTGAGCTCGAACCACCGCCTCCATGCGCCGAGCGATCTCTAAGTTGTCCGGGCGGGCGAATCCATGGGTGATCAGGGCAGATTCGAGGGCCACCACGGGATGCCGCGACCGGAGGGCCTCGCCGACCGTGGGATCAACGCGCAGCGGTTCCACGGCTAGGCCCGTCCCAGCAGTCTCAACGCCAGCTGCGCGTATATCTCGGCAGCCGCGTATACGTCCGCCAGTCGGACGTGCTCGTCCGCGGTGTGGGCCGTCGCCTCTCTGCCCGGCCCGAGACCCACGCTGGGGATCCCCGCCTCTCCCGCCGTGTAGACTCCCTCCGTCGAGAACCTCCAGCGCGTGATCTCGGGGCGACGCTTGAGCTGCATCTGGGCAGCTCGTACCGCGGCATCCACCAGAGGGTGGTCCGCGCTAATCACCCAGGGCGGATAGAGCTTCCGCGCCCGACACTCATACCCGGTGTAGCTCGACGCTCGGTATTCGGTCACCGCGACGGTCGCCTCCACGCCCTCCCGCGCGATGACCCGTTGCACCTGGGACAGGGCCGTGGTCTCGTTCTCGCCCAGTGTGAGTCTACGATCGAGGATCAGGGAACAGCGGTCGGGGATCGCATTGCGGCTGCTCGCCCGCGAGGAGATCTCCGTCACCGCCAGGGTCCCCGGGCCGAGGAAGTCATCCTTGGCCAGTTGTTCGGTGAGTATCTCCAGGCCAAATACCAGCCTCGCTGCTGCGTTGATGGCGTTTTCCCCCAGGTGGGGGCTGGCCCCGTGGGCTGATCGACCGTGGGTCACCAGGCGCATCTCCAGGCGTCCCCGCTGCCCCCGGCTGACGTTCAGATCGGTCGGCTCCCCGATCACAACCCAGTCGGGGCGGATGCCGCTCTCCTCCAGCAGGACCCGGGTGCCCAACCCTTCGCAGTCCTCCTCCTGTACCACACAGGATAGAATGATATCGCCCTTCAGGTCGGCGTCGATGTCCTTGAGGAGCTTGAGCGCGTATACCATGGCGGCCAGTCCGCCCTTCATATCACAGGATCCCAGTCCGTACAGAAGCCCGGCCTCGACTTCGGCGCTGAAGGGGTCGTGAGTCCACGACTCCGGCCCGCTGACCCGCACCGAGTCCATATGAGCACTGAGCATCAGCACGGGGCCTTCCCCAGGGCCGATGCGGGTGATGACGTTTCCGATCGGGTCCACCTCCACCTTAGGAAGTCCAATCGACTTCATCTCCGTGACGACCCGGGCGGCCAGATCTCCCTCCTTAGTCGAGGGGCTTGGGATGCGGACAAGGTCACGGAGAAAAGCTAGCAGGTACTCTCGATCATCGGCAGGTAGTCGCAGTGGCTTCATTGGTCATCCCGTGAGTCCGATATGCAAGTCCCAGGGAGAGATGATACTACGAGCTGGGCCAGCCGACAACCTCGGGCTGGGATCCGAGGGGCTCTGTGTTCCCTTCCGTCGTCTCGGCGACGGGGGTGACCCACTCCCGGGACGTGGCGCCACCCCGTCAAAGACCGCGTCCGCGGACCTCTCTCTTCTTGATCTACGACGGTCGGTCTCGGCGCAAAGCGAGGGGCAGGGCTGGTTGGGGAGCGTGGGGACCGGGACGGCCCCAGGGCCGGACCGCGTCCGGGGCCGGGATGCCCCTTCCTCACTAACCCTACGGCGACGCAACACCAGAGCCTGCGGGTTCGCGGTCAACGAGGACAAATCTCGGTGCCGTGTTACCCACTGCTGGAGCAGGAGCCCGTGGGGCCAATGCCGTGGTGTCCGCATTCTACGGGTGGAATCAGTCTCAGGGTCGCCATCGATGGCCCTGAGGATTCCTACAACCGGCGCACTGCAGAACTCGGTCAAGGCGTGGGACCTCCTTTGCCCAGCGTTGAAGCGTCCTAAGGTGCTCCCATCTCGATTTCTTCCAGGAAGGCCGTATTGCCGCCGTCCTTAAGCTCCACCCGCTCGACATCGGGCCACGTATAGAGCGCCACGCCAACCTGATACCGTCCCGGTTCGAGAACCTCGGGTACCGGGATCTCGAACCAGGTGATGAATGAATCATCCCTCCTCCACTGGATGCTGTCGAATCCAGGGCCGTCGGACTGAGCGAGAAGCTGACCATCCATCGTGAGGAGATAGGTCCCGAAATGGTAGAGCGAGTCCGGCACAGGATCAGTGACTGTCCAAGTCAGGGTGAGCGGCAGAGTGGTTCCGGGACTCAGTTCTCCCCTCTCATAACCGCTGAGCATCACGCCGTTAGCCCACTCCGGGCGGGGCGCGTCGGGCGCTGCCTCCGAGCTCGCCCCCGGGGAGGCTTGCGACGGTAGCCGGTAGAACCGCCAGTCGTGACCCAGCACCCGCAGCGACTCGGCGGGCAGGGGGTCCGCCGACCGCTGCAGCCAGGCCGATGCGGGCGATGCTCCCTGAGCATCCAGGTATATGGCGCAGGGCCGGGGCACGGGGATTGCCATACGCCCGTCTGCCAGCAGGACGTGTTCTCCCGCCAAGAACTCCCGGAGGAGGGAGAGCTCCGAAGTCTCTGCCGAATGGCCCTGGGCCAGCGCCACCAGGTGGCACGAAGGATGATTGGCCAGCAGGCGACGGCTCGATCCAATGGCGTCGCGAATATGCCGAACCTGCGCCGGGCCGGTAGAGGCGTGGTACCGATGGTCTTGAAACGTCATGTTGAATCCCCACTGCCATCCGACCAGGGCGAGCAGTGGTGCGAGGGCCAGGGACCACAGGGCCAGGCGCGTCGGGTAGCCGCTTGGCCCCTGGTGAAGGCGTGAGGCTAAGCGGTCAAGGCCGTGACCGAGAGAGGCGGTCGCAAAGCCTATGAGCAAGAAGTGGGCCGGCAGCTGACCGATCAGGTAATGAGTCTGCAGGTAGTGCGGCGAACGGAGGTAGAAAAGGACGGGGAGGGCGAACCAGAGGAGCACGATGGTGATGGCCGAAAGCCTCCTGGCTGCGTCTGGATCCCTGTGTCGGCGGGGGAATGCTCTTGCTCCAGACAACATCCCGTGAATCAACGACACCGCCAGCAGCACGGAGGCGAGCGTATCGAAAGCGCCTACGTGTCTCACCGAGCCGAGAAGACCCTGGGCCCTCACCAGGTCGAAGCTGACCAGAAGGGCAGCCGAAGACAGAGGAACGGGTTGTTGGGCCGCCTCGAGCATGCCCAGCAGGTCGCTCCCCCCTGTGCCCCAGTGGTAGAGCAGGAACGGCAGCTGGATTAGGGCGAACACCACCCCGCCGACCAACAGCGGCCAGATCCGGACCTTGCCACGGAACAGCAGGCAGGCGGCGAGCAAGGCGATCAGCTGCACTGCGGTACCGGGGTGAAGCTGGGTCATGACGGCTGAGGAAACCAGACCCACAATCAAGTATATCGGTCTCTGCTCGACGGAGAAATACACGAGCAGACAACCCAGCGTGAGAGCCGAGAAGATGGGGACCATCGTCGGGTTCCAGATCAACTGGCTGAAGAAGACGCTCCAGGGACTGACTGCGAAGGCCAGGGCGGCCAGGTAGGCCGTATGCTTTCCGAAGGTTCTGTATGCTGCCCACCCCGTCAGGGCAACAGCGGCGACGCCCGATAATGCGGTCAGCGCCGCCACTGAAAGGATATCGCCCCACAGCTGCAGAGCCAGGGCGTATAGGTACTGGATCATCGGGCCGTGCATCGTCCCGATGGAGG
>SKLM01000330.1 GCA_007123205.1 Thermoflexales bacterium | reverse complement strand
CTGCCCACACCCCCCTCACCTTACCTCTCCCCCAGGGGGGAGAGGGATCTTGGCGCCAGGCTTAGCCTCTCCCCCAGGGGGGAGAGGGATCTTGGCGCCGGGCTTAGCCTCTCCCCCTGGGGACAGGAATCTTGAGGCCAGGACCCAGGGGCCGCGCCGTCAACTCTCAACCTGCAACCTGCAACCTTCAACCCGCTGCCCACACCCCCCTCACCTTACCTCTCCCCCAGGGGGGAGAGGGATCTTGGCGCCAGGCTTAGCCTCTCTCCCACGGGATAGGAATCTTAAGGCCAGGACCCACGGGCCGCGCCGTCAACTTTCAACCTGCAACCTTCAACCCGCTGCCCACACCCCCCCCTCACCTTACCTCTCCCCCCGGGGGGAGAGGGATCTTGGCGCTGGGCAGTTCACTCCCCACCCCGCTCGGTCTCCACCCACAGGTGCGTCCCGTCGGTGCTGAGGGTGACCGTGCCGTGAGTGTCGGTGCGATAGACTCTGGCCCCGCCAAGCTGCTGGATCACACGGGCACAGGGATGCCCGAAGTCGTTGTCCTCACCGACGCTGATGACGGCCAGCTGGGGATTGACGGCGTCCAGGAAGGCCGGCGTGCTCGAGTGACAGCTCCCGTGATGGGCCACCTTCAGGACGGTGCTGGCCAGATGGACCCCGTCGGCCAGCAGCACCGCCTCGGCGCGAGCCTCGATATCCCCGGTGAGGAGCATCGACACCGCCCCGTAGGTCAGCCGCACCACCACGGAGTTGTCGTTGAAACTGGCATCCACCAGGATCCGGGGTCCCGGGTGGAGTACCTCCAACCAGAGCCCCTCGTCGAGCTCGATGACCATCCCGGCCTCACCCTGGTAGGCGGTAATCCCCCTCTCCTCCACCAGACGATCCCACTGCGCACACGTGGGGTTGACGCATCCCACCTCCCGGAAGACCACACCGTCCACCCGGTACCGCTCCAGCACCGGTATCAGCCCCGCGATGTGATCGGCGTCGGGGTGGCTGAGGATCACCAGGTCCACGGAGCGATCCCAGAAGGGCATGCGGCGGCCCAGGTGGGAGAGCAGGAGGCTCGGACTGGGTCCGCCGTCGATGAGCACCCGACGCCCGGAGGGGGACTCGATCAAGATGGCATCCCCCTGCCCCACGTCCAGAAAGGACACGTGGAGACGGCCGTCGGGGAGCCCCCTCCACAGCGAGAGCGCCAGGATCACGATCAGGACCGAGCCGGCGGCGAGGACCTTCGCCGGGACCGCCAAACGGACGGATGACCGCACCCTGCCCCAGAGCTCCCGGGCTTTTTCCCTGGGCTTCCCCAGCCACCAGGTCACGCCACCGAGCAGGGGATAGTAGGCCCAGACCAGCCAGCTGTCCATGGCCACCGGCAGGGAGGCGGAGGGGAGCCGGGCGGTGATGCGCACCACTTCGACGGTGTAGGTGAGCAAGACCCACACGATCCAGGCGACCACGCGCCCCGCCGGCAGGAAGATCAGACCGACCACGGCGGCCAATCCGCCGGTCAGCAGAATGTAAACTTGCGCGGGGACGAGCAAAAAATTCGTCAAGAGGGTGACGAGGGACAGCTGCCCGAAGCTGGCGATCAGGATCGGCGTCATAGTGATCTGCGCTGCCAGGGTCATCAGCAAAGCGTGGCCCACCAGCCCCGTGACCGCCTCGGCCCGTTGCGTGGAGATCACGCGGCTCAGCGCCCCCTCCATCAGCCGCTCCAGAGGCCTGGAGTAGAGCATCAGACCGGCCGTCGCAGTGAAGCTGAGCAGGAAGGGTAGGTCCCACAGAACATGGGGGTTCCAGGCCGTCATGCCGATGGCCGCCGCCGCCAGGGACACAGGCCCGTAGCTGGGACGGCCGACGTACCGGCCAAACAGGTAGAGAAGCCCCATGAAGGCCGCCCGCACCACCCCCGGCGAGGCTCCCACCAGCACCGTGTATCCCAGCACGGCCGCAATCGCGACCCAGATCGCCCGCCGGCGGTCGAACAACCGCTGCGCGAGCCCGGTGAAGATACCCGCCACGATGGTCATGTGAAAGCCGGAGACCACGATGAGGTGCTTGGCGCCGGTTACCGAGAACTCATCCATCAGGTTCCGCGGAATCCCCCCATCGACCCCCAACAGGCAGGCGCTCAGCAACGACGCCTGCGGCTCGGGGAGGATGGCGGCGATGGTGGCCTGAACCCGCTCCTTAAGCAGCAGAATATGGTACATCACCGGGTTGGCCTGGTTCCGGGCCAGATGGTCGACCTGAGCGTACCTGATCACCGAGTGGATGTTACGGCGGGCGAGATAGTCCCGGTACGAGAAATCGCCGAAGTCCTGGGGCGTCGCCAGCGAACCCTGCACGCGTACGTAGTCGCCGTACTGGCGTCGGGGGTAACGCCCGCTGGTGACCAGCACCACGCCGTCGACCTCCCGCTGGGATCCATCGGACAGCGTCAGTCGCCGCCCACGGACGCGCAGGTTGGTGGTCGTGTCGCGCTCGTCGGGCTCTCCGATCACCACCCCTTCGAGGATCACCCGCCCGCTGTCGTTGTACGTGGCCAGCGAGCGCTCGTCGAAACGGGGTACCGCCAGCAGGAAACGGCCCACGCCCAGGAGCAGGACGAATCCGCACAGGGCAACCATCCGCGGACCAGGCTCCTGGTGCCAGAGGAAGAACGCCAGCGCGCAGATGAGGCCCGCCAGGAGCAGAATCTGCCAGGGGATGGCGATCGCTCCGGCCAGGGCGATCCCGGCGGTCCAGGCAGCGGCAAGGTACACGAGCGTCATGGCGCCGTCTCCAGAAGTGTGAGAAAGTGGAGTAGCGTGTACGGCTGGTACACGGCCAGTATAGTCCAAGTGGTCTGGAAGAGCAATCCGAGGTTGATACCCCCCTCCACCTGTGCTAGAATACCGCAGGCTCGCGGCCGGGAATCGGGGCTCCCCGGAGACGGTGTCCAGGGTCGCTATCGGCAGCCCGGCGCCCGGTCCGATGGCAGGAAGAAAGCGATATGGCAGAGAAAGAGAAGAGCTTGCAGGAGTGGCTGGCGGAGGAGCGTCAGCGTCTCAAGAAGGGGTTTACCTACGAACCGGAGCCTCCTCGGGACGACGTGCCGCCGGCGGCCAATGACATCCTGGCGGGGCTCGGCCTCGGCGCCGGCATTCTCGCCGGCGCCGCCGCCGGACACGCCAACCCGACCACCTTCGAGGGCGTCAGGGCGTCGACCATCGTCGCCGCTCTCAGGTCGGAGCTGTCGGGGCCCACCACGCAGGTGGAGGTCGGCGAATCGGAGCAGGCGACGACGGTCACGATCTACCGGAGCCTCCAGCCTCACCAGCACGCGGCCCCCGCCCTGACCGTGACGCTGATTGAGAGCGGGGAGACCCTGACGGTGGCCGTGAGCGATCTCAGCCAGGCCGCCAGGCGGGGCGTAATCGGCGCCCTCGGCCGTACCGCGGTTCGACAGAGCGGCAGGCTACTTTTGAGACGGCGGGGGTTGATCGGGATGCTGGATGCGGCGGGCAATCTGGCGGCGGGCATGGAGGACGTCACCGCGGGCATACAGGATCTGAACCTTCCGAAGCGCGTGTGGGCCGTGATTGAGCGGGTGGGGAGCGCCGCCGAGAACAGTTACCTCGAGGAGCGGCGAAGAAGGGAAGCGTCGGAGCGCGAGCGGGTAGCCGCGGAGCGCGCCTGGACCCACTGCGAATGGTGTGGTCGCGCCTACGGTGCGGAGGAAGACGGAAGCGTCCAGTGTAGCTCGTGCGGAGCACCCCGGGGGCCTAAGCCCCCCTGGCTACCCTAGCTGATCAGCCCCACGCCCCCAGCCGGCGGACAGCTCCACCCGACGGCTCAGAGGTATCCAACCGGCCCTCAGACCTGCTCCCGGCGCTCCAGCGCGCGGGTCAGCGTCACGGCGTCTGCGTACTCGAGATCCCCGCCCATGGGCAGCCCACGCCCCAGACGCGTGATGCGCATATTCAGCGACTCGAGTCGGCTCAGCAAGTAGGATGCGGTCCAGTCTCCCTCGCTGGTGGGGTTCGTGGCCAGGATGATCTCCTCTACCTCCCCCTCGCGCGCTCGCGCCGTCAGCTCGCTGATGCGGAGATCCTCAGCGAAGATCCCCTGGGAGGGAGCCAGCACCCCATGGAGCACGTGATAGACGCCCCGATAGACGTCGGCCTGCTCGATGGCCAGCACATCCAGGGGTCCTTCGACCACACAGATCGTCGCGTGATCCCGGGCCTGGTCGGCGCAGACCGGGCACGGGTCCGCCTCCGTGATGTTATAGCAGATGGAGCAGAAGCGGGTCCGTTCGCTCAGATCCTGCAGCGCCTGGGCCAGGCGGAGGGCCAGATCCGATCGTCCCCGAAGCAGGAAGTAGGTGAGTCGCGCTGCCGTCTTCCGGCCGATGCCCGGCAGTTCCGAGAGCTCCTCGATGAGGGTCGTCACCGAGGGGGGGATTGAGGATGACACGGTCTCTACCGGGCTCCCCTACAGCAGATCCTGAATGCCGCCGAGCCCGCCGGTCAAATCTGCCATGCGCTCGTTGGCGGCCTCATCGATCGCGTCCATGGCCTTGTTGACGGCCACCATGACCAGGTCCTGCAGCATCTCCACGTCCTCGGGATCCACGACCTCTGGCGCCACCGTCAGCTCCTTTAGCCGGTGATCCCCGCTGACGACAGCGGTAACGATCCCGCCACCAGCCGTCGCGGTAAACGTCTCCTCGGCGATCTCCTCCTGCGCCTCGAGCATCTCCTGCTGCAGCCCCTGCAGTTGCTCCAGCATCTTCTGGGGCCCCCCGCCCGGGCGGGATCTGCTGATCGACTTGCCCTTCCCCGATTCGAACGGGCTGACGCTCTTGCCTCGTCTCTTGCCCAACGCTTCCTCCTTACTCCTCAACGACGTTCGACCACACGACCTGCACTCACCAGTTCCGCCGCCGGTCTCGGTCCCTGGGGGCGGTTCATCCCGCCGGCCCCCGTCCCTCGGCGCCATCCGCTCCGGGAGAGGCAGCGGCCCCGCGCTACTGATCGACGACCTCGGCTCCCAGTTCCTCCACCGCCATCTGCACCAGGGGATCCACGGGGGCCCCGGCCCCGTCCACCTCATGCCCCTGCCCCGTCTTCTGAGCACCCTCCGCGGCCGCCGAAGAGCGCGCCTGCGTGTCCGTGATACAGCGGATGCGGAGCCGTCGACCGAAGATGTCGGTGAGCGCGTCCTCCACCAGGCGCCTCCTCCGATCCTCCTCCATCTGGCTCCGGTGGAGCTGGTGAGCAAAGTTCAGCACGATGACGTCCTCCTCCACGTCGACCAGCTGGCAGGAGCGCACCAGCGCCTCCAGCGACAGATCACGAGGGCGCAGCACGCTCAGCAGGCTGGGCCAATGCTCCATGATCTGCTCAGCAGTCAGGGGGCCCTCAGCGACTCCGTCCGCCTCGTAGACGGCCGCCCCCTCTCGCACCCCATCGGGCGCCGGCGGCGGCTCCTCGGGGCCGGGCTCCCCGTCACTCTCGGCCTGGGGGGTCGAGGGCCGGGGATCGGGCTCCGCCGTGGCGACCCCTCGGCCAGACGCGGCCTGGGACGCTCGCACCCGCTGCCGCGGGGAGCCGGAGACTCCCCCGGAGTCGGTCCCACCGGGTTCCACCGTCTTCGATTCAGGCGGCAGCACCGCCTCGATGAACGCCATCTCCAGGCCCAGTTGGGGCTGCCAGCCCCCTTTGGCCTCCTGGGCGGCCCGACTGAACAGCTGCACCGCACGGACGAGCTGTCGGCGCGAGAACTCCGCCGCTTGCGCCCGGAGCAGAGGGAGCGCCTCCTCCGACACCTGGGGCAGCTCGACGCCGGAGTCCAGCGTCAGGAGCAGGAGCGCCCGCAGGTGTTCTACCATCTGTCGGGCGAACTGCCGCGGATCGATACCCTCCTCCACAGCAGCGTTTATCGCACCCAGCCCGGCTGCCGCATCCCCGCGACTCAATGCCTCGGTGATAGCCATCACCGTCTCGTCGGCGCCGATCCCCAGGGCAGAACGCATCTGCTCGACCGTGATCCCGCCGCTGTCGTAGGAAGCCAGCTGATCGAGGAGGCTCTCCGCGTCCCGCATGCTCCCGGTGGCCTGTCGAGCGATGAGCTCCAGCGCCCGGGGCTCGATGCGCAGCTCCTCGCGTTCGGCCAGTCGCTCCAGCCGGGCGGTGATCTCACCGACACCGATACGGCGGAAATCGAACCGTTGGCAGCGGGAGACGACGGTGGGCAGGATCTTCTGCGGCTCGGTCGTGGCCAGGACGAAGATCGCGTGCCCGGGCGGCTCCTCCAGGGTCTTGAGCAGCGCGTTGAAGGCCGCGTTGGAGAGCATATGGACCTCGTCGATGACGTAGACCTTGTAACGAGCCTCGTTGGGCCGGAACCCCACCCGCTCCCGGAGCTCCCGTACGTCATCCACCCCCGTGTTCGAGGCCCCATCGATCTCGATCAGATCGAGCAGGCGTCCCTGGTTCACGGCAACGCAGATGCGGCACTGGTTGCAGGGCCGCTCCGCCTCCGGCTCCAGGCAGTTCACGGCCTTGGCCAGCAGGCGCGCCGTGGTCGTCTTCCCCGTACCCCGCGGGCCGGCGAAGAGGTAGGCGTGGTTGATGCGGCCGGAG
The DNA here is from genome assembly GCA_007123205.1 of Thermoflexales bacterium. GTDB lineage: Bacteria > Chloroflexota > Anaerolineae > B4-G1 > B4-G1 > SKLM01. The sequence continues at coordinate 535 of SKLM01000330.1, read as the reverse complement.
AGCAGCGCGTTGCGCAGCGTCCGAACCACATGCTCCTGGCCCACCACCTCCTCGAACGTCTGTGGGCGCCACTTGCGATACAGCGCTTGTCCTCTCATCCATCCCTCCCGTCGCAGTCCTCAGTAGTCTAGCATCTTCGACCGATTAGGGCAAGCGGACAAGCCAAGCAGGGGAGAAAACGGGACCCCGCGTCCGGGGGGCGGTGACCGTTATGCCCGTGGAGGGACCGGCTGTCACCCGTCGTGCCTTTGAGATGGGGAACGCGCCAAGCGACACCGCCAGCCGTGGTTCCACCCTTGTGACGGGTCAGCCCAAGCGCCGGTCGCCATCGCCTGTGGAGCAGGTCACACGCAGTCACACAGATCGATCCTTGCCCTTCTATGGCGCGCGTGCTATAATTCGAATCAAGATCCCTCAGCGCGAGGATGATAAGGAGAGAGAACATGTTGGGACAACTGGGTGCTATGGAGCTGTTGCTGATCCTGGCCATCGTGCTACTCGTCTTCGGTGTAGGACGGGTCTCCAAGATCGGCCG
>SKLM01000051.1 GCA_007123205.1 Thermoflexales bacterium | reverse complement strand
CCCAGCGAGTCGTCATGCTGACGATTATACCATCGGCGACTGCGTGGGGCAACGGCAGATCGGAGGACGGCAAGGAGGCCAACCTTGGAGACCCAGGGAAACGGCGTTGTTGGCTCTTCCACAGAGGTGAGGTCCCACGGGGAGGGCGTGACGATGGTGATCGGTTCTTCTGCATGCACGCGCGAGCGACTGATAGGACAGGGACAACGGCCCGGACGGCTTAGTCATACTTGTCCGGAACGCCGTCCGGGACTAACATGGGGTTGGCGGGACAAGGTGTGGTATCGACCAACTATGCGGGAGGATCTCGTGAAACTAGATCGCTGTCAACGACTTGTGGAGCATATGAGGGCTCAGAACCTAGACGCCGTGGCGCTCGTGCCGGGACCAAACCTGGTCTATCTTACAGGGCTATCGTTCCATCTGAGTGAGCGTCCCATCGTCACGCTGTTTCCGGCCGACGGCCGGCCCGCGATCATCCTGCCTCAGCTGGAGGCCGTCAGAGTCGTGGGCGAGGAAATGGACCTGTTCGCCTACAGCGATGAGGAAGGCCCAAGAACCGCGTTTCGCAACGCGTTTGATGCACTAGACCTGCGCGGAGCGAGGATTGGAGCGGAGAGCCTGCGAATGCGGTTGATGGAGGTCCAGTTGCTGGACCAACACGCAGACGGCTCCGAGCTAGTATCGGCGGGGGACGTACTGGTTGAGCTGCGGTTGCGCAAGGACGGAAACGAACTGGACCATATGCGATCTGCAGCCGCAATCACCGACGAAGCGCTGGCGACGACGATGGGGAGGGTTAAGGGTGCGATGTCTGAGCGCGAAATCGCGTCGTTGCTCCAGATCGAACTCCTGCGCGCCGGAGCCGATGGCATGGCATTCTCTCCGATCGTCCTGACAGGTCCTAACTCCGCCCTACCTCACAACACGCCGAGTGACCGTCGGATTCGACTGGGTGACCCGTTCATCGTAGACTGTGGTGCCAGCGTCGAGGGCTACGCGGCGGACCTTACCCGCACCTTTTTTGTCGAGGAACCCAGCGCGGAATGGTCTCGCATCTACGAGGTGGTACGAGCTGCGAACGCAGCCGGCCGGGCCGCGGTTCGCAGCGGCGTGACCGCCGAGAGCATCGACCGGGCTGCCCGCGACGTTATCGACAGAGCCGGGTATGGGGAGTACTTCATCCACCGCACCGGGCACGGCCTGGGGTTGGAGACCCATGAGCCGCCCTATATGATCGCCGGGAATCGACGACTGCTCGAGCCCGGCATGGTCTTCACCGTTGAGCCGGGCATCTACCTCCCAGGCCAAGGTGGAGTACGCATTGAGGACGATATCCTTGTGACCGCTGAGGGCCCGGAGGTCTTGACCAACTCCTCCCGGGATCTGACGACGATACGACTCTGACGCACGGGGCGTCACATCCGGCAGCCTGGTGTCCCTCGTTCTCTGGTAGGACTGGGGTAAGTCAACTAACGTACTCCAGCAGCCAGCCTGTCCCGGGCTCAGCGCAGCAAGAGGAAACCGTTCGCGGCGGGCCACGAAGCCTGCCGCACGTCAGATGGTCAACGGGTGGAGATGTGCTACAATTTCTTTCGGGAGGTTCTGAATGGGAACAACTGAAGAGAGAATGGAAATCCTGAGGATGATCCAGAAGGGCCAGATAAGCGCCGAAGAAGGAGCGACCCTTCTGGGAGCACTTGGTAGGGAAGAGACACCCGACCCTGAGCCCGACATATCGACGTCGAGGCCGCAGCCACGCCGCCTGCGCATACGCGTCTCGGACTTGGAGACGGGCCGGCACAAGGTGAATATCGACTTGCCCTGGAACTTGATCAACGTCGGGATGCACATGGGCGCACGATTTGCACCCGAGGAGATTGACCTGGAAGAGGTTATGCAAGCTCTTCAGGCCGGCACCGAGGGTAAGATCGTCGACGTGGAAGATGCCCAGGATAATGAGAGGGTCGAGATCTTCGTGGAGTAGTGGTATTCCTGCCGGCTACAGGGTCGTTGCGCCGGCGTAACAGCCGTCACGTTTCTTCTCGGGTGACCACCACCAAGGTGACGTCATCAGACGGGGTATTATCGCCGACAAAGGCGTCAAGGCCGGCGACAACGGCCTTTAGAGCCTCTTGGGCGGATACGCCGCAATCCAGCGTCTGGATGACATCGCGAAGTCGATCCTCACCGTAGAAGGTCGCAACGGGAGACAGGGCCTCAGTTACACCATCGGTATAGAGGACCATGCAGTCTCCCGGCTCCAGCAGGGTCGCGCGCGCCTCGAACCGGACCTGTTCCAGCACACCCAACGCTATCTGGCCCCTCGGAAGTTCCTCCAGCATCTGCGTGTCGTGTCGTCGGATGAGCGGGGGATGATGTCCTGCGCTGGCATACTCCAGCTGGCCCGTTTCCAGCGACAGGATTCCATAGAGCGCCGTGACGAACATACCGTGTCGGGCATCGGGAACGAGCAGTTCGTTGACACGGCTCAGGACATCGGCCGGCGAGCGGTCCTCCACAGCAGCAGCGCGCATCAAGGTTCGGGTGAGCGCCATGAACAGGGCGGCTCCGATACCCTTGTCGGCTACGTCTGCGATAACCAGGCCGAGCCGCCTCTGCGGGAGCTCAAAGACATCATAGAAGTCACCAGCCACCTCGCGCGCTGCCCGCCAGATGAACGCCAGCCCCCAGCCCGGCGGATCCGGGACGTCCTCTGGCAAGAATGCCTCTTGAATACCGCGAGCCAGCTGCAGTTCCCGCTCGAGGCGTTCTCGTTCCGCCATCTCCTGCTGAAGGAGGTCGTTCTGAACAGCGAGGGCAGCCTGCTGGGCAATGCCCATGATGATCTCACGCCTCCGATCATCGAGGCCGACAGGCCGATCCATCTCTCCGATGAGCATCACGCCTAGCAGGTTGCCCTTAACCGAGAGGGGAGCACCCACGAGAACGCTCACCTCATCCATCCCTTGCTCTGTCAACTCTGCAACCCATGGCTCGGGAACCAGAAGCTGTATCTCCGCAAGGCCATTGAGCGTGATCAGCTGGTTCCCCTCGCGCACGCCGTCCAGAAGCGGAAACTCACCGGGCGCGAAGACCTGTCCCAATGTGGGCCCTCCGTACGCCTGCACGAGTTCGAACACCTGCTGCTCGTCACTCCACAGAAGAATCGTACACCATTCGACGCCGACCAGCATAGGAGTAATGCGGACTATGGCTCCCAGTATCGCATCCAGCTCATTGAGGCTGACGACTGCCTGGGCAACCTGAAGCAGTGCGGCAGAGACGTATGCCTCCTCCTGGCGGGCCTCCAGGAGCCGCGCGTTCTCGGCTGCTGCCGCAGCCTGGTATGCAACACCGCGCATAATGGCTAACCGTTCCTGGTGCAGGCCCTCCGGCTCGCGGATATACTCCTCGCTTTGTTGGTCGACGAGCATTGCCCCCAAGACGTCCCCGTGGGCCAGAAGGGGCAGCAGCAATGGGGACTCAAAGGACCCCAGAGGAGCCGGCAGCGCGGCCGAGGTCGGACCGGCAGGAATCTCGACTAACACCGCATCCTTGAGGACGAGGAGACCGTCGAACTCGGCTATCTCGCCGGGTGTGATCTCGATCTGGTCGAAGGCATGCCGCTCGTCTTCGTCGAGTCCGCAGGCAGCCGCAGGCAAGAAAGCCTCACTCGGCTCGTCCCAGAGGAACAGGGCACAGCGTTGGACCCCAACCAACATGGGCATCAAGTGGACCACCGTGTCGAGCACGTCCTCCAGGGTCCCTAACGACTGCGTCGCCTCCGCCACCTGGAGCAGCACGGTGGAGACATATGCTTGCTCTTGAGCCGCCTGCAAGAGACGTGTGTTCTCGATAGCGACCGCGGCGTAACTGGCGAAGGTAGCCGTCATAGCTCGGGATTCCCCCCCGTACTGCCCGGGCATCCTGTGAGCCAGCATCAACAGACCAAGAGGACGGTCTCCTGCACGCAGAGGCACCGCGATGGCCGAGTAGTCAAGCTCGAAACCGAGGGCATCCCCCAGAGGCTCGATCGCGGCCGCTGGTTCACGCACAATGGGTCCCTCAGCGTGCAGAGCTTGACGCAGCCACGCATCGGCCTCCAGCAGCGCCGGATCTACACACATCCGCTCCGTGGTGCCGTGGACCGCAGAGAGGCAGAGCACGTCTTCTTGCATCAACCAGATAGCCGACGCGTCGCAAGGCACGAGCTTCTCCAGCGTTGTCAAGATTGCGTCGAGGACCTCATCGAGCTCGATGCCGGACGAGAGGAGCAAGGCCACGTCACGCATACTGTCGGCGACTTGTCGGCGCCAACGCTCTGACTGGTAAAGATTCGCGTTGCGGATGGCAATGGCGACGCTGCCCGCCAACGCCTCGAATACGAAACGATCCTCCTCGGTGAAGGCATTCGGCTGACCGCTCTGGACATCAAGCACCCCCAACACATCCCCCCCGAAGACCAGAGGCACCGCGAGTTGGGCGCGGGCATCGGCGACGGGAGCTGCCAGAGGGCGATAGCGGGGATCCCGCTGAACGTCATTGGAGAGCAGAGTCTCGCCATGGCAGGCCACCCAGGCCACAATACCCTCTGTGTCGACCAGGTCGCACACCGGTTCGACGATCTCAAACTCGGCTGGGTCGCGTGGAGGCCACCCTGTGCGGTAGAACACCTTCTGCTCTACGGGATCCAGGGTATGAAGATGAACGTAGGGGTAGCCGAACTGCTCGTGTATGAGAGCCGCAACCCGGCGCAGCAGCTCGTCCAGATCGAGGACAGAGGCAACGGCACGGCCAACCTCGGCGACGGCCGAGAGATGATCAGCGCGGCGGCGCAGATCGCTGTACAGGCGGGCATCCTCCACAGCGATCGCGATCTGATCGGCCAGGGCCCGGAGTACCAGCAAGTCCGTCTCATCAAAACGCTCCGGCTGATCACTCTGCACATCAAGCACGCCGAGAACCCGATCCTTGATCATGAGCGGAAGGGCTGCCTCGGATTTGGTCTCGGGAAGCACATCGACGTGGCGGTAGTGAGGTTCGCGGCTCACATCGCCGGCGATAATCTCCTCCCCGGTCTGTGCCACCCGGCCGACGATTCCCTGACCGAGCCTGACGGACGGCCTCAGAGCTTGGCTGTCACCGCCATCCTGGCCACAAGACGACGGGCCAGCACTCCCTCGACACACCAGCTGCTCCTGATCGGGCTCCAGAGTAAACAGAGCGGTATAGTAGTATCGAAACGTTCGGAGAACAAGGCCGGTGACCCGTCGGGCCAGCTCGTCCAGATCGAGGACCGCCGCCACCTCGGCGCTGACCGAGCGGACCAGAGAGAGTTGATTGACCCGCCAGCGCTCAATGGCAACCTTGCGGCTGGCGCCCAGAGCTGTGCCCGCCTGGGCCGCGAGACCCTGCAGGAGCGCCTGTTCATCGTCAGTGAAGGGGGGGCCTTCGGGACGTCTTGCTTCCAAGACCCCAAGCGTAAGCTCGGGAGTCCGAATGGGCAGCGCGATGGTGGTAGGCTCAATGACTGCGCCGCCGTACTCCAGCGCACGCCGCATAACGGACGAAGGCGGCGCAGAAGGGACACCCAACATCTCCGACTCAGACACACCTGGCACCGACGCATTGAGCCAGAGCATGGCCTCGGCCTCAACCAGATCTGCGGTCGCCTCCAGAATGAGGTCTTGCTGAGGAGCGAACTCCAGGTGGGCCATCAGCTCCTGACCCAGCTCAATGAGGCGACGCCAGTTGCGTCGGACGGGTGACTTAGCAGTAGGATTCATGAGCGACTTTCGCGGCGGTTCTGCTTGCGAGTCATCGATCGCTCCTGAAGGTGGTCGTGGGGCGACCGACTACTTCGGGGGAGGTATCAACTGCCGGCTTCCTTGCGCTTCACCATGGTCAACACGTTGCCGCCCTCAGCCGGAAAGTCGAACTCGACGTCATCCATAATCTTACGGATGAGGTAGAGCCCCAATCCACCCCCATTCCGCTCTCCAAGGTCGGCACTCAGATTCGGCTCGGGCACCAACTGCGGGTCGAAAGGGTCACCGTGATCGCGGAGGATGACAGTGATGCAGTCGTCCTCGACGTGATAGGTACATTCGATTACGCCCGATCCTTCACCGCCGTAGGCGTGTTCGATGATATTGGAGCAAGCCTCGTCCACCGCGAGCCGTACCTGATAGGCCGTGCACTCATCGAAACTCGCCTGGTCCGCGGCCCCAGCCACGAACTCATCGATGACCGCCAGGCTTTCATACTGAGCAACGAAAACTCGTGTCTCTGTCCTATCCATGGGAAGGGCTGCAGCGTTTCGGGTGAAAATCCGGACCGATCTTAGCCTGTCCTGCCCGGGCCAAGGGACCGTGACGCTAGAAGCTCCCCACAGCCTCCATTGCGTCATCGTAGAAGTTGAACAGAGGTACAAAACCGGCCAGATCGAAGGATCTCCAGATGGGCTCGGAGACGTTCGCCAAGACCAATTCCCCGCGGTTCAAGCGCTGACACGTCTTCTGAACATCGATCAAGACCCGCAAGCCCGCACTGGATATGAAGTCGGTGTCACCCAGATCGAGGACGATGTTATATTGCCCTTGCTCCATGAGATCGTTGAGGACTGCTGCCAGCTGTGGTGCTGTAGCGCTGTCGACCCGTCCTGAGACCTCGACGACGGTACTCCGCTTGAACTCCCTCGTGGCAATCTCCATGTCAACCTCCTTATCACGCCGAATGAGCTCGAGGACAGAGAATTATACCACGATGCCAGACGCCGAACAAGAAGACCTCCGGAGAGTCTTGGAAAATCGTGTGGTATCCGGTAGAATTGGCCGAGATAGAGGTGGCTGGTATGTGACGACGATCAGCGGGCTGTAGAGCCCCAGGCGGCGCGGTACGCGAATGAGAGTCCTTCCGCTAAGTGGTCCGGGCGATAGCATTGGGGCAAAGTTGAAATCGATCATTTGATGCTGATGGAGTTCAGGTTGAGCATGATCGCGAACCACGGGAGGGAGCCGGTGCTGGGGGCGCGGCTGCCGGTCGCTCCTGAGAGGATCGTGGTCTCGAGCGACGGCACACGGGGCAAGGGCGAGACACCGGACGGTATTGGCGCGACGCCACTCCGCTACGCTGCGTGGCTCACTACAAACGAGTCGCTCCGCTGCGCTGCGTGGCTAGGTACAAGCGGGATCTTTCGTCGAGAGTCTCTTCCATTCTGAT
>SKLM01000314.1 GCA_007123205.1 Thermoflexales bacterium | reverse complement strand
GCTGGCACGACCTTCCACACGAGAGGTCATCATAACCGACCCAGAGCGACTAACTACACACACTGAAAAGGAGATACCTCACATGATAAACCGAGTCATACGTGCAGCGATGCTGGACATTGAGTTCTTCCAGAAGGCGGAGATGGATACGAGTCTCACCCAGGAAGCCCTGATCGTGGTGATCATCGTCTCGCTCATCGGCGCCATCGGTAGCTTTCTGGGAGGCGTCATCGCCGGAAGATTGGGGGCTGCTCTGCTGGGCCTGATAGTGGCTCTGATTACGGGAGTCGTGACCTACTACATCTGGGCCTACGTGACCTATTTCGTGGGCCGGCAGCTCTTCGACGCCGCTGTCGATCCGGGCGAGATGTTAAGGGTGCTGGGCTACGCCAGCGGGCCGCGCGCGCTGAGCATCTTCAGCTTTATCCCCTGCGTGGGCTGGCTGATCGCCTTTGCCGGTGGCATCTGGGCCCTGGTGGCGGCCTTCGTCGGCGCGCGCGAGGCCCTGGACCTGGACACGGGCAAGACCTTGATCACCGTGATCATCGGATGGATCATCATCATGATTGTCACAGCACTCATCACGGCTGCGGTAGGTGTGGGAGCCGTCGGTGCCGGGGTGATCGGATCCTTGTTCTAGGGGTACAAGAGCCTGGGCACCAGCCCACCCTGGCGTCGAAGGTCGTGCCCCGACAGACGACGTGGCTGGTTGGATCGCCCAGCGCCCGCGCTACACTGAAACGCTCGTGAAGATGGACCTTGAGCCACCGGCGGTGCCTGCTCCGCGCCCCTGAGATGCATTCGCCCAGGGCGGCTGCTGCTCCTCGCCGCCCGCGGCAGCACAGCAGATCCGTCCGGTGGCAGCGGCCCTGGGCACACCGTCACTCCGGGGCTACGACGCCTAAACCCGCATCGACCACAGGAGACCCAGAGGTGGAAACGGTTCTCAAGAGCAGATCTACCACGGTGGCCATCAGCCCCGGCAGACCCACGGTGCTCATCGGCGAGAACATCAGCGCCGCCGCCAGGTCGTCCCTGGCGGACGCTCTGCGGGAGGGCGACCTGGGGCCATTCCGCCGCGAGGCGGAGGAGCAGGTGGCAGCCGGCGCAGATGTGCTGGGGTGCAACGTGGGCGCGCCAGGCATCGACGAGGTTGAGTGGCTTCCCCGGGCAGTACGCATGATCCTGGAATCGGTCGACGTCCCTATCTCGATAGACAGCGCCGATTTCGACGCTCTGGAGGCGGCCCTGGCAACCTACAAGGAGCTGGCCCCAGATGGCAAGCCGTTGATCAACTCAGTCAACGGAGAGGAACGTTACCTGGATACCATCCTCCCTATGGCAGCCGACCACGGATCAGCCGTGATCGGGATGGCGCTGGACGATGAGGGAATCCCCGAGACGCCGGCGGATCGACTGGCGGTAGCGCGCAGGATTGTGGACCGGGCCGAGGCAGCCGGCGTACCCCGGGAGGATGTGGTCATCGACTGTATGGCCCTGTCGGTCAGCACCGACCCGGAGGCAGGTCGCGTCACGCTGGACGCGATCCGGCAGGTGAGCTCCGAGCTCGGCGTCAATCAGACTCTCGGCCCCAGCAACATCTCCTTCGGCCTGCCCGAGCCCGAGAAGCTCCAGCAAGCCTTCACCGCGATGGCGCTGCAGAGCGGGGTCACGTGCCCGATCGTCAATGTGACCCGCGAGCGACGCTTCATCATGAGCGTGGACGTCATCCTGGGCCGGGATCCGCAGGGCTTGCGCTTCATCGAGGCTTACCGCCAGGACGCCCGCGGTGAAGCATAGCCTCACCCAGGCCGTGCAGAAACCCAACAGGGGAGGTCTCCCGCCGTGCCCAAGCGTCACGTGATCGTTGTGGGGGCCGGTGCCGCCGGCCTGATGGCGGCGGGGCAGAGCGCAGCTGGCTTTGATCCGGCGACGCCGGGGGCCGAGACGATCCTTCTGGAGAAGATGGATCGACCGGGCGTGAAGCTGCGGATCACGGGCCAGGGCCGCTGCAACGTGACGAACACCGACCCGATGAGGGAGATGGTGGCCCACTTTCCGGCGGGCGAGCACTTCATCCGCCCCGCCCTGTATCGCTTCTCCAACGAATCCCTACGGAGCTTCCTCGCCGAGCTGGGTGTGCCCACCGAGGTGCAGCGCGGCGGCCGGGTCTTTCCCGTCAGCGAGGACGCGAGAGACGTGGTGGCAGCCCTGGTGCGCTGGGTGACCAGGCAGGGTGTCACGCTTCGGACGGAGTCCGCCGTAGAGCAGCTGTTGACTGAGCCGGGTCGGGTGGTAGGCGTCCGGACCGTCGACGGTCGCGTCTACCGCGGGGATGCGGTGATCGTCGCTACGGGCGGCGCCTCCTACCCGTCCACGGGCTCCACCGGGGACGGATACGCGTTCGCGCGGTCGGCCGGCCATACCATCGTGCCGATCCAACCGGCCCTGGTGCCACTGGAGACGGCGGGCCAGACCGCGCCCCGGCTCGAGGGGCTCAGCTTGCGGAACGTCAACGTCTCGGTATGGATCGATGGAAGAAAGGAGACGGATGCGTTCGGCGAGATGGTGTTTACGGCCTTCGGAGTCTCCGGTCCCGTCATCCTCACCCTGAGCCGCGTCGTCGTCGGGGCGCTGCGAGCGGGGCGGAGGGTGACCCTGGCGTTCGACCTCAAGCCCGCCCTCGATCATCCCACGCTGGACGCACGCCTGCTGGACGAGATCTCCGCAAGCCCCCAGCGACACGTCCGGAACCTCCTCAAGGAGCTTCTGCCGAGCAAGCTGGTTCCCGTGTGCCTCGATCTGGTAGGGCTCGCACCTCACAGGGCCGCGCACCAGATCACCGCCGGGGAGCGCAAGCGACTGCGAGTCTGGCTGAAGGACTTCCGGCTGCCCGTGACGGACCATCGACCGCTGAGGGAGGCCATCGTCACTGCCGGCGGGGTCGACACATCGGAGGTCGATCCCCACACCATGGCCTCCCGTTTGGTGGCCGGGCTCCATTTCGCCGGCGAGGTGTTGGATGTGGACGGCGAGACCGGGGGCTACAACCTGCAAGCCGCGTTCTCCACGGGTTGGGTCGCCGGTCGCTCCGCCGCCGCGGGCTGACGGGCCACCACTCGGCCGACGCACCGACCCGGCACCGGGCCGTGAGGGGGGATGCTACCGTCACCCCAGCACCATCGATCCCCCCCGCGGCGGGCCCGAGGTCAGGGGTTCGACAGCACCCACCGCCTGACCGCCACCGGGCCATGAGGGGGGATGATACCGTCACGGCAACAATATCGACTCCCGTTCCGTGGGGCTGGGCATCGCGCTCTCAACCCCCTCTCGTCGAGTTCTTGCGCCCGGCAGTATCAGGTGGTATAATCTCATCACACTAGGCGCGGAGAGGTAGCATAGTCCGGCCGAATGCGCGCGCCTGGAGAGCGCGTGAGCCTTCGGGCTCCGCGGGTTCGAATCCCGCCCTCTCCGCCAGATCCGGGCGGCCCCCTTTCAGGGGGCCGCTCTTTTTGTGCAAGGGGTTAGCACGGCAATCGCACATCCCCAATCAGAGCTTCTTGGACGGCCGAGGAGGGCGCAGAGGGGTCTCGCAAAGACGCAAAGGCGCAAAGACGGCATGAGGGGGGAGATTCTTCGGTTCGAGTTCACTCACCCCAGGCCCCTCGGCTCTGCTGCGGTCGGAAGGACGGAGTAGGGGCGGGGGGAAGCGAGGGCCCAGGTGACTGTGGGTGCCCGTGGACAACGCTCACGGGTCTATCTGATGCGCAGGGGCGCGATGCCACCGGCCTCAAATCCGCAGGCCTGGTAGAACTCCCGGGCTGCCTGATCCCCGCGAGAGGTGTCAACCAGAAGATGCGTGGCTCCACGACGGCTGGCCCGCTGCATCGCCGCCTCCACGAGCGCAGCCCCCAGTCCTTGCCTCCGATAGCCAGGATCGACCGCCTGGTCGTCGATCAGGGCGCGCAGTCCCGAGAGGGTGGGCACAAAGGCGAGGACTAATAACCCCACCACGTCGCCGTCTACCTCGGCAACCAGCACATCGATGGCCAGGCTCTCTCGAAAGCGCTGTGCCGCCGCCTGTCTCTCCTCGGCACTCAAAGCTTCGTTGGCGGGGATCAGAGGTAGGAGTTCGAGAACCCTGGACTCGTCCTCGGGTCGAGCCTCGCGGATGACAGTCCCGGGGACAATGGCCCGAAACTCCGGCGAGCGGCTCCGGCGCCACCGCTCCAGAACCTCGCGATGGGTCCGAAAAGCCAGCTTCTCGGGCAGCTCATCGGGCGGAAACGACCGTACCTCACGGGCATCGTCCCCCGCCCGCAGCTCCCCGCCCACCGGTTGCGCCCGGAAGAAGATGATGATGCCGCTTTGAACCGGCCCTTCTGGGAAGGAGTAGACGCCGAACAACTCCAGCAACTCAACCTCCAGACCGGTCTCCTCCTTACACTCGCGGACCGCGGCCTGCTCCACGCTCTCGTCGGCCTCGATGTAGCCGGCAGGCAGCGCCCACCAGCCCTCGAAGGGCTCGTGACCCCGCTGCACCAGCACGATCTTCCCCTCCACCTCTACGAGAATGCCCACCCCAGGCACAGGGTTCCGGTAGAGGACGAAGCCACATGCGGGGCAGAACTCCCGCGGCCGGCCCGCCACCTCGGCCGTGTCCATCTCAGCCCCACACTGGGGGCAGTAGGTTGCCGGTTGAGTGCTCACGTCCATCCCCTACTCTCTCCCCGACGCCGATTCTCAGCTCCCGTCATGGCTCACTCCAGGCCATCCCCCGTGAGGAATCCCTACCCGGGATAGAGCTTGGGGCGCAGCTCGGGTGCGTACTCATCGACAAGACGAGGGCCGATGGCGTTGGCCCGAATCAGATTCCCGTAGACCTCCGCACTGCGGCGTGGCCGACGCTCCTGGGTCTCGGGATCGACCGCGATCAACCCAAAGCGGAGCGTCCAGCCCTCGGCCCATTCGAAGTTATCCACCAGGGTCCAGTGGTAGTAGCCCATCACGGGATAGGAGCGCTGTATCCCCTTCCAGAGGATGTGGAGGTGGGTCAGAATGTGACGGGGGCGCTGATCATCGTCATCGTCCGGAATCCCATTCTCGGTGATGTATATCGGGAGGTCGAACCCCACCAGGCGCTCCAAGCAGCGAAGCATACCCTCAGGATAGAACTCCCCGTACCCCCCATCCAGGAGCTCCGCGTCATCCTCGTGGAACCGTCGGGTGTACAGATCCTCGGAACGAGTGCGATCGAAGGCAACCCGCTGCCGGGTGTAGTAATTGAGGCCGATCCAGTCCAGGGTCTCTCGCACCTTCAGCGCCAGACCAAAACCCAGCGGCGGCGCCCAGATCCCCCGCCTCAACGTGGCAAGAATCGTCCGATTGTACGCTCTGTCGATCAGACGCGTCGCGACGCGATCCAGCAGTGACCCGTCGCGAGGCGGGTCGAAGACCAGCATCGCGTGGGCCAAGCCGACCCGGGCCCCGGGCTGGAGCTCGTGAATCACCCGGTAGGCACCGGCGTGGCCCAGAAGCAGGTTTCGGATCACGGTCATCGCCGAGCCGAAGCTGGACTCCCCGGGGGGCCAGATAGCGGCGAGATAGCCCTGATAGGCGTAGACGTTAGGCTCGTTAATGGTGCACCAAAGATCACAGTACGGCGATAGGGCCTGGACCACCCTGGCGACATAACGGACGAAGAGCCTGACCGTCTCCCTGCTCTCCCACCCTCCCTGTTCGCTGAGCCAACGGGGAATCGTGAAGTGATGGAGCGTGATCATGGGCTCGATCCCGCGGCCCCGCAGGCCTCGCACCATCTCGACATAGCGCTCCAGCGCCACCTCATCGAAGGCTCCGGCGCGAGGTTCGACCCGCGACCACTCGACGGACAGACGCAGACTGTCCACCCCCAGGGCAGCAGCGCGATCGAAGTCGGCCTCCGCATCCTGCCACCAGTTGCACGCCAGGCCGGATCGGCGGCCGCCTTTGATGGAACCTTCCTGTTGCTCCCAGTCCCACCAGTCGTTGCCGTCGTTGTTGCCCTCGACCTGGTGGGCTGCGACGGCTACACCCCATTTGAAGTCTGGGGGGAAATGGAACGTCGCTTCTGGCATGGCAGCTCCTTCTCCATCCTGTGGACCGTAACGCCATTGTACAATGGGTCAGAGGAGCAGGCAATCGGTGCCTGGCCCCCGCATGCCACGCTCGCGCAGCGAGCCCTAAGCCATGCGTGGCGCCTGGCCAACCGCGTAGCGACGAGAGATCTCGCCCCCCGGTTCCCACTCAGCCTTCACCGGGCCAATGCGTTCCCTGAGTAGGGACACAGACTCACGCTCGTCGTCAGAGCTCGGTCGCTTCTCTGCGCTGATCCGGGTTAGTCCGGATGTAACAGGCGACAAGACGGATACGGCACGCTTGAACCACACCCGCTGGAGCGGTACTAACATCTACGGAGCCCTGCGCACATAACGGTAGACGCTAACCCGGGCAAAATGAGCCTCGTCCACGCGCTCCATGTGATCGTCGAGCCAGCCGTGGACAAGATCCCGTTCGTCCCAGGTCATCACTTCGGTGGCGATCAACCATACTCCACCATACCCCTCCGTCATCTCTCGCATCTGCCAGGCCGCCTGATGCTCGCTGATCAGATAGCCGCCCTCGGGTGCCCGATGGTTGGTGTATAGACCTTCGGCTGCGGCGTAGTCGTCCGTCGGGAAGTAGTAGTCGAAGGTGTGCTGCCCGTAGGGAATCTGGAAAATAATCAGGTCTTCGAACCCTCTCTGACCAACCCGCACCAAAGGCAAGTATAGTCGAAACGCCCGAAACGCGCTGGGCGGAGGGCGCTCCGCCGGCTCGGCCTGGTCGTCATAACTGGCGACGTAGGCGGCTGCAGCACGAAAGTCCGACTTGATGGGGCTGGTGGCCTGAGCCCAGAGATTTCCGCCGTACACCACCAGCACGACAATCAACGTGAGGGCGGCGGTCACCCGTTTCCAGGTCCGGGCGCTGATGGCCGGTGTCAGCCCTCGCGCCGCCAGCAGGTAGAAGGCTGGCGCGGACCAGATGAGATAACGATCGGTAAACAGAGGCTGCCGCAACGAGATGACCCAGATCGCAAGGAGCGGCGCGAACAACCAGATCACCAGCGCCAGAAGCTCTGCGATGCCTGTCTCCGATTCCGTCTCGTTGCCAGACGGAACGAAGGGGACCAAGCTAGCTGTCCCCGCGACCAAGGCCGCGCCGACCAGCAGGACCAGCGGCGCCGC
>SKLM01000450.1 GCA_007123205.1 Thermoflexales bacterium | reverse complement strand
TCCAGATTCGGCAAGGTGGTCATATACTCCTCTTGAAGCATAGGGATGTTCAGCAGCACGGCGTCCGCGTCGAAGGGCGTCCCGTCGTGGAATGTCACCCCTTCGCGAAGACTGAACGTCCAGACGGTGCCATCCTCATTCGGTTCCCAGGAGGTGGCCAACACCGGCTGGGCGACCATGTCATTGTCCAGGATCACCAGTGGCTCCCAGACCCCCAACGAGCCGTGCAGGAAGTACCAGGTGCCGGGCCCATCATACAGATCCCGTCCCAAGCCGATCGTTAGAGCCTGCGGAGGAGTGGGGGTGGGGCTCGGCTCTGGAGTGGGTGTCTGCTCCTGATCCTCGGTTAGGGTCGTCGGCTCTGGCGCTGTGGCCTCCGACTGTTCGGGAGCAGCAGGGGCCTCCGTGGGAGACGCTGGCTGACAACTGCTGAGGCCGACAAAAACACTGACGATAGCTACGATGATTAGCAGGCTGTATACTGGTAGGGCGTGCTGTGACTTCACGGGTCTACTCCTTCCTATGCGTTCTCGGTTGATTCCAGCGTCCCCAGACAGCTCCAAGCACCGCAGGCCCGCATTCGGCTGGTTGCTGGTGTCGGTCGGGTCAGCGAACCGGCAGCCTGGTCATCGCGAATGGTGGTGAGGAAGCAGACCTCGCTCGCCGGCGCGGTATCCCCCCACAACCTCAGTGCAGACACATTGGCTAACCCCGGTCCTCAGACAGAAACCCAATTTACTGCAATTACTTGCAACAACCAGAATTGTACAATAAGCCGCCCGCATTGTCAAGGATCAACGAGGCCCTGTCGCCTGATAATGTAGCGTCAACCACTTGCACCTGAAGAGTGAGCTGCTTGCAGTTGAATGGCGGACTGTTCTCGGTCGCTTGTGACAGGATCAAAAAAGACCCCAGGGGTTCTCCAACCCCTGGGGTCTTGATTGAGCTCTCGTCAAGGTCAACTACTGATCATCGTTGTCCGGAACAGGCGTGCCCACGTGACGCGCCCAGGCCTCCCGCAGATCGGCCACGAGGAATATGGAACCGGTCGCCAGGAGACCGTTCTCCGGGTCCATCATCGCCAGGGCACGCTCGAGGGACTTACGGACGTTCAGACTGACCTCCGCCCCACCCCCCACCCCAGCGACGATGTCCGCCAGTTCGATCGGCGCCATGGCACGAGGATGGTTGGCCCGCGTGACGATGGTATAGTCACTGATCGGGACCAGCGCCTCCAGCATCCCGGCGATGTCCTTATCCATTGAGGCGCCGAACACCATGACCCAGCTGTGGTCAGGGAACCACTCCCGCAGAGCCGAGCGCAATGTCCTCGCCGAGTAAGGGTTGTGCGCGCAATCGACCACCACCAGGGGGTCGTGGCTGAGAATCTCAAGACGGCCCAACCACTCGACCTGTCGCAGCCCTTCGTGCACCGCAGCCACCGGCAGTTCGTGTCCCTGTTCACGAAGCACATCGAGGGCCGCCACGGCGCTCGCGGCATTCTCCAGCTGGTGACGGCCCAAGAGCGGAATCCAGTACTCGCCGTCCAACTCGGACCCGCCGGCCCCTATGCGCTGAACGCTGAATGACTGACCAGACCTGTCGGCGGGCCCAGCCTCATAGTCCCAGTCCCGGCTGACCTCCACCAGCGGCGCCGACCGCCGCTCGCCGATCTCCTCCAGGGCCCGAATGGCCTCAGCGCGCTGGGGAGCAGTCACCGTCGGGATCCCCGCTTTGATGATACCCCCCTTCTCCCGGGCGATCTCGCCCAGCGTATCCCCCAGCAGATAGGTGTGGTCGAGGCTGATCGAGGTGATCACGGAGACCTCAGGGCGTAGCACGTTTGTGGCATCAAGACGCCCGCCAAGCCCCACTTCCACCACCGCCAAGTCTACCTTGGAACGAGCGAAGTACAGGAACGCCATCGTCGTGATGACCTCAAAGGTCGTCAGCCCCGGCATACGCCGGACCAGAGGACGGAGCTCCTCCACCAGCTCGACCACCTCGTCACGCCCGATCTTCATCCCCCCAACACAGATCCGTTCGCGGAAGGTATGCAAGTGTGGCGACGTATAGAGACCGGTCCGGTATCCCGCCGCCCGCAGGCACGATTCGATCATCGATGCGGTGGATCCCTTCCCCTTACTCCCGGCGATGTGCACCGAGGGAAATTGCCGATGTGGATTTCCCACGGCTTCCAACATGCGCTCGACCCGGGAGAGGTCGAACACCTCCGGAGTGTACCGCCGGACGCGCTTCGTCTCGTAGTCGGTAAGACCGTGAAGATAGGCGATAGTCTCTAAGTAGTTCATATTCCCCTTATCCATTCTCAGAAGCGCCATCGGGCTCCGCCGGATGACCATCTAGCTACTCGACAGAACCGCAGATGACCCAGTTCTGCGGTTCGATGGTCAACCTCGAGCCGCCCCGACCACCCAACCCGCCGACAAGGGACTGCGGACGGGGACAGCTAACCTGGCATTGTACTTGCTAGCGCCCGAAGGGCAAGTTGTTCCGCCAGGCCGCTGTCTCAGAGCACCGATTCCTCTTGCACGACTGTGTCTCCGCTGCGTTGAGTTTCCCAATTCGTTGATTCGTGGTAGACTTTAGTCGTATCAGGAGGTGAATCGCGTTGCAGAACCGGTATCTACTCTTGGCCTTGATTATTGTCCTCCCCTTGATGTTGACGGCCTGTGGTGAGCAGCCGCTGTTGAGCGGTGTGTCGTTCGATAGGGACTTGATCACGCCCAACGCCGATGGTCACACCGATGTGCTGAAGATCACGTATAACCTGAATCGGAGCGCAGAAGTCTCCATCTTCTTTGAAGACGACGACGGGAACCGCTTCGCTTTCCGAGATCGGGCCTATCGCGGTCCCTCGGTCCAGCAGCCCTATGAGGTCCTCTTCTCTGGCGTCGTCGACGGCTACCTGCTGCCCGGCGAATCCTACGACGACTTTGACGTGAAGAGACGCGTCCTTCAGGACGGCGAGTACGTCTGGACCGTCGAGGCCAACGAGAAGACCGGGCACACTGAGCAAGTCACCGGCACCCTGACCATCGCTGACGCCGACACGGCCCTGCCAGAGCTGAGGAATCTGACTGTCTCTCCATCAGTCTTCACCCCCAACCGAGACGGGATCAACGATCGAGCCAGGATCAACGTCTATCTGTCCAAGGCCGATACCACCCTGTCCGTCTATCTCCTCGACCAGGGTGGAACCCGCTATCCGGTGGAGCGAGACGCGCAGACCTTGGCCCGCGCGGGCCAGCCGGGAGTCTACGCCTTCGACTACGACGCTGGCGTCGACGACGGGGTCCGACCCCCGCCCGACGGTACCTACGCCGTCTACGCCGAGGCCCGCGACCGCGTGGGCCAGCTCGTCGTGGCGACCACGACCCTGACCATACGAGACGGTGGCCTCCCGATGGGCTACATCTTTCAGGGCGAGGTTGATTGGTCATCCACAAGTGTCGTCATCGGCGAGACGCTGGTGTTCACGCTGACGGTGGAGAACGACGGCTCAGCGCCCATCCGGACCAGCGGTCCCGCTCCGGGTACTGTCTACGAAAGCGATCAGAACTACGCTACTTTGGGCGAGTACATTCAGTCGGGCGTCTTCCGCGTTGGGATTCACTGCGAGAACGCGACCAGCAACTATCCCTGGCGCTGGGCCGTTGGCGACGACACGGTCCTCGTGGAAAGAGACGGGCAGCGATATCTTCCCCCCGACACTCGCGCCGTGGTGACAGGAAGCATTCGCTTTGGGGACGTGATGGGAGCCCGCAATCCTCAGTATTGCTGGGCAGGGCTGATCCACGAGGATGTGGAGATATCACCACTCAACGATCGGGTGGATCCCGTTTCCCTGTTCATTCAGGTACCGTAGGGCCGAGGGCTAGGCGGTCGTTGATCGCGATCCGGCTCCACCGTGGGCGCCGTATCAACTAGCCTAGCCTGTGGTCATCACGGCCTGGCTCACCGCCTCCCAGGTAGCTGCCACACACTGCTGACCGTAAAGATCGAGGACGGGTGTGGCTGATAGCAGCGGTGGAGCCGGCTCGAGCAGGGTCAATGGGCTGAAGGGGGCGCGTGTGGACACCGGGTTCCCGCAGCGCCCGGCACACGCACGCATGGGAGCATGTCGATGACGTCGTTGGACGAGAAGCAAGCGGAGCTGAGCCGGATCTTGAGCGAGATGGGTAGCGTCCTGATCGCCTATTCAGGCGGCGTGGACAGCACACTCTTGCTGTGGGCCGCCCTCGACACGCTGGGGCCGGACCGCGTACAGGCGGTGACCGCCTCGTCCCCGATCTTTCCCCGTCGCGAGCTCGAAACAGCGCAGGAGATCGCGCACGACCTGGGCGCCAACCACCGCTTTGTTCGGACCGACCAGCTCGATAGCGAGGGCTTTGTTCAGAACCCCCCTCTACGATGCTATGTCTGCAAACGAGACATCCTCGCTCAGCTGATCGAGTTGGCTCGCCAGGAAGAACTGGACTGGGTCATAGAAGGCTCCAACGCGGATGACCGGTCTGCACACCGCCCGGGTAGACGGGCGGTCGCAGAGCTGAACGTCCGCAGCCCCCTGGATGAGGCGGGCCTGACCAAAGCGGAGATTCGCACGCTCTCCCGCCGGCTGGATCTGCCCACGTGGGACAAGCCCGCGGGGCCCTGTCTGGTCACTCGCTTCCCCTATGGAACCTCCATCACCCGCGATGGGTTAGCACGGGTCGAGGCCGCGGAGAGCGTGCTGAGGGAGAGAGGGTTCCGGGAGCTGAGGGTGCGGGATGAGTTTCCGACGGCTCGCATTGAGGTGACCGCGGCAGATATGGCCCGGCTGGCGCAGGCAGATACAGCGGCCCGGATTGTGAACGAGCTGAAGACCCTGGGGTATGGCCGTGTGACCCTCGACCTGGAGGGATACCGGTCAGGGAGTCTGGATGAGGAATTGGCCGCGGGCACGAGCTTATGAACACTGAGAGATTGATGGATTTGCTGGAAGAGGTGCGCGACGGAGCCCTGAGTGTGGACGAGGCCCTGCATCGTCTGCGGGACTTCCCCTATGAAGATCTCGGCTTTGCGCGCCTGGACAGCCACCGCAGCTTGCGGAGGGGCTTCCCGGAGGTCGTCTTTTGCCCCGGGAAGACACCGGAGCAGATACTCCGGGTGGCAGAGCGTATCCACAACCAGGCCGGGCACGTCCTGCTCACCCGCGTCCAACCGGACGTGGCAGAGCAGCTACGGGAGGCCTTTCCCGAGGCGGTGCATCACGTCGCCGCACGGATGGTGTTAGTCGGTAATCCGGCTCCCGAGAGCGGACGGGGGACAGTTCTGGTAGTCAGCGCTGGCACGGCCGACATGGCAGTGGCCGAGGAGGTCGCGGTCACGGCCGAGACGTTAGGCAGCCGTGTGGAACGGCTCTACGATGTCGGGGTAGCGGGCATCCATCGCCTCTTTGGCAGTCGCGAGCAGTTGTTTTCGGCCAATGTCCTGGTCGTGGTGGCGGGAATGGAAGGCGCGCTGGCCAGCGTTGTGGCTGGTCTCGTAGACCGCCCCGTCATCGCGGTGCCCACCAGCGTGGGATACGGCGCCAGCTTGGGCGGCATATCAGCTCTCCTTACGATGCTCAACACTTGCGCGCCGGGCGTGGCAGTAGTCAACATCGATAACGGCTTTGGAGCCGGCTACACCGCCCATCTCATAAACCAATGAATATCGGCTACCTTGATTGTTTCTCGGGCATCAGTGGAAATATGGTCTTGGGCGCCCTTCTCGACGCTGGGGTGGGCTTAGACAAGCTGCGGGAGCAGTTGGCCCATGTTCCGATCTCCGGTTACACGCTGACGGCCGAGCCCGTGCTCCGAGGGGGCCTCAGCGGCACCCACGTCGAGGTGCGGGTGGAGGAGCAGCAGCCTCATCGACATCTGGCTGAGATCGAGGCGGTTATCGATGCCAGCGAGCTGCCCCAGGAGATCAAGGATCAAGGGCTGAGCATCTTCCGCAACCTGGCTCAGGCGGAGGCGCGGGTGCACGGCGTCCCCGTGCATCAGGTCCACTTCCACGAGGTCGGGGCCGTGGATGCCATCATCGATGTCGTGGGGTCCCTGATCGGGCTGTGGCTCCTCGGTGTCGAACGGGTCTACGCGTCACCCGTCCGGGTAGGCCGGGGCACGGTGGTGTGCGCCCATGGCACGCTGCCGGTGCCGGCGCCGGCGACCCTGGAGCTTCTGCGCGGCATACCCACCTACGGCCGCGACGTCGACGCCGAACTCGTCACCCCTACCGGAGCCGCCATTCTGACCACCCTGGCAGAGAGGTTCGGAAGCTCCCCCCCGATGACGGTGAACCGCATTGGATACGGGGCGGGCAGCCGCGAGCTGCCCCATCCCAACCTCCTGCGCATCTCCATCGGCAACGTGGATGAGCGGGCGACAGGGTATGAAGAGGACCAGGTCGCCGTCATCGAGACGAACATCGACGATATGGCGGCGGAGTGGTACGAGCACGTCACAGAGCGGCTGTTCGAGGTAGGAGCTCTGGACGTCTTCCTGACTCCGATACAGATGAAGCACGGAAGACCCGGCACTCAACTCAGTGTGCTCGCCCAGGAAAAGCACGTGTCAGAGGTGCTCTCTGTGCTATTCAGCGAGACAACGACCATCGGGGTCCGAATGCGTCGGGAGCAGCGGTACAAGCTAGCGCGCGAGATCGTGGTCGTGGACACAGAGTACGGGGAGATATCCATCAAGGTGGCCCGCCGCGGCAGCCGTATCGTGAACGTAGCACCCGAGTACAGGGATTGCCGACGTGCTGCCGAGCAGCAGGGCGTAGCGGTCAAGGCCGTCTACCAGGCGGCCCTGTCCGCTGCCCGTACCCAGATCGCGGACGGTTGATGCCCGATTTGGCGGTCGTCATCGTAAGCTGGAATGTGAGAGAGTTGTTGGCGTCGTGCCTGCACTCCCTCTTTGTCGATCTCGCGAGTTCAGACGGGCGGTCCTCGGTGTGGGTCATCGACAATGCCTCCACTGACGGAACACCGGAGATGGTCACGGAGTGTTTCCCCCAGGTCCAGCTTGTGGCCCAGGACGAGAACCTCGGCTTCTCCGCCGGCAACAACGTGGTCCTGAGCAGGCTGACGCACGAGTCACCACCGACGGGGAGTCCCTCGTACCTCTGGCTGCTCAACCCGGACACCGAGGTGAAGCCGGGGGCGGCTGCAACACTCATCAGGGCCCTGGACCGGCACCCGCAGGCCGGGATGGTCGGAGCGAAACTCCTCTACCCGAACGGGT
>SKLM01000038.1 GCA_007123205.1 Thermoflexales bacterium | reverse complement strand
TATGGCGCCTCGCCCTTGCCGAAGGCGTCGTTGAAGTGCACGGCACCTGGCCGTCGCATCCCACCTCCCCCCCTCTCGCCACCGCGACCTGCGCCCCACTTCCCATTCGTCCACCTCGTGGTATACTGGCCTTGTGAACGTTGACCAAGCCAGCACACCGACCGCCGGCCCCCTCTCATTCCAGCATTCTGCCACCAGGACCCGAATCGGGCCCACAGGTTATTCTTTGTCTCAGAGGAAGGATATCATCATCCACATCGCACCCCTGCTCCAACCGGTGGCTCGACACCACGTAACAACAACGAAGGAGTAACCCAGATGGACGTCAAACATCAGAACCAGGACAGTCTCAAGGACCAGCTGATTCGGCTGGCGCGCGAACTGTGCCGCATCCCCGGCGCACCCGGGTATGAGCACGATGTCGTCGCCTGGCTCGTTGACCACCTCGAACCCTATGCCGACGAGATCGAAGTGGACCCCATGGGGAATCTCTACGCCCTCCGCCGCGGCGACCCTGCCGGCCCCGTGGTGATGATCTCGGCCCATTCCGACGAGATCGGTGGGGTCGTCCGGGCCATTGAGCCCGATGGGTTCCTCCGCTTCAACAAACTGGGCGGGGTCCTGGACGCCCTTCTAGTCGGCCGGATGGTGATGGTCGGTGGCCATTTCGGCGTCGTCGGCGTGAAGGCCGGGCACGCCCAGACCCAGGAACAGCGCACCCAGGTAGTAGAGTACTCTCAGCTCTACATCGACGTGGGAGCTGAGAGTCGGGCCCAGGTGCAGGAGATGGGGATCGGCGTGGGCGATCCCGTGACCTACCTCAGCGATGTCCAGCGCTTCACCAACCCGGATCGTTTCTGTGGCAAGGGGCTCGACAATCGCCTGAGTTGCCTCATTCTGCTGGCCCTGCTGGAGAGCCTTCGCGGCACCGATCTGGCTGGCGACCTGCACGCCGTGGTTACAGTGCAGGAGGAGGTCGGGTTGCGGGGGGCTCAGGTCGCAGCCTACCGCGTCAACCCCGCCTGTGCCCTGGTGGTGGACACCACGCCCTGCGGGGATACGCCGGATATGGGCGAGCATCAGAGCTTGCCCATCGGTATCGGCCGCGGGCCAGCCCTGCGTCTGGTCAGCCGAGCGGATGTGATGCACCACGGCATGAGACGCCTGCTGACCGAAACGGCCGACGCGGAGGCGATCCCCTATCAGCTACTGGTGCACGATCGTTCCACCACCGACGCCAGCGCCATCCATCTGCAGCGCGAAGGCATTCCGACCGGGGTTATCACCATTCCCCGCCGCTATTCCCACACGCCGGTAGAGGTGGCCGACGTCAACGACGTCGTGAACACGTTGAGGTTGTTGCAGGCCCTGGTGGCCCGGATGGGGGATTTCGCAGGCTATCTGAGCTTCATCCCCTGACCTGGCAGCCCCGTGTCGCCCTGTGGCCAAGACTCGTCATCCGTGGCTTTCTGGTCCCGATCGTCTTCCTCGCTCCGGGCGAACTCCGGGAGCCGCCCACCGCGGTGGGCGGCTCTTGTCTTCCCAGACCCGTCCCCGCGCGGCCCGAACGCCCGCGTCGGACTCACGCCGACGAGTCCCGGCTGTGGTGCGCCAGCTCGACCCCTGGCCGGGGTGGGCTGGCCAGGGATGCCGCTAGAGCCGCTGCGACACCCAGCCCGATCATCAGCACAAAGGCCGGAACGTACGTGCCGATGACGTCCTTGATCCCGCCTACCACCACTCCGCCCAGAGCCCCCAAGAAGGCCTGAAAGAACATCCCGACCCCCATGATGGCAGCCGAGTTGTCGGGCCCATAGTAGTTGAGGACTATCCCAGGTCCGAGAACGATGATGCCTCCGTATCCGATCCCGAACAGCACCACGTAGAGATATAGGGTGACCAAGCCTCCGCCCGTGAGCAGCACCACCAGGCTGAAGCTCATGAGGAGCAGCAAGCCCGCCATGACAAACCTGGGTTCGATCCTGTCGCCGAGCCAGCCGGAAGCCAACCGACCCACGACGCTGGAGCCCGCGATCAAGCCCAGGGCCGACGCCGCCACCGTGAGCGCGGTACGCCGTTCCTCTACCAGATAGGCCACCTGGTGGGCTGTAATCCCCTGCAGCAGGAAGAACATCAGGCCACCCGCCAACGCAATCAGCCAGAATGCCCTGGTTCTGATGGCCGCCTTAGTTTCCCACGCGCGTGCGCTTCTGTACACCCGGTCGGCACGATCAGCCCGATCAGCCCGATCGGCCCGATCGGCACGATCGGCGCGATCGGCACGATCCTGGGCCGGGCCGGCCGCCTTCCGATCCGATCTCTCCAATCCACCGGGCCCTGTCCCCCCCAGATGGTCAGGCCTGTCCCTGATGACGAACAGAGCCAGCAGCGCCGGCACCAGCAGGAACCCGGCCAGAACGAGCCACACCGGCCGCCAGGAGCCCAGTAGGCCCTCCAGACCGCTGGTCAGCGGGGCGATGATCATCCCGCCCAGCCCCGCACCACTCATGACCACACCCAGGAACATCGAGCGCCGGGTGACGAACCAACTGCCGATCAACTGTTGCATCGGCAGCATCGTGGCCAGGCCGAAGCCCAGTCCTACCCCAATGAGGAGCAGATAGAGCTGCCAGATGGCGCCCGTAAGGGAGAGGAGGCCCAGGGACGCAACCATCAACAGCGAGCCGACCAGGATGGCCCGGCGCGGCCCAAAGCGAGCCACGAAAGCTCCCACCAGAGGGCCGCTCAGCCCCAGAAGCAGCCCAAGGACCGAGAAGGCTGCCCCAAACGCGGTTGCACTCCAACCCAGGTCCCCAGCCATGACCGGTACCAGCACCGGCAGGCCGTAGTAGGTGCCGGCCACCAGGAGGTAGGCCAAAAAAGCAGACCCGACGATTGTGTAGCCATACGTTTCCTTGCGCCTGTCCACCACCCGGATCCTCCTTGCGCGCCCTGTCCTGCCCCAGACGTTCTGCCGCTTCCATTCGATCGCCGCCATCCCACGACAAGCCAGCGCCCGTGGGCCGCTTTGGCGCTGGCCAGACCCGACTCTATCTGTGTCAGACCTAATACTACCCCAGCCCCGGCCTTTCGACCAGCTAAGCCCGGTGTTACCCTCGACCCAGCACCGGGCTGGACCTGTGGTGTGCCGTCGACTCGACACACGCAGGGTCGCAGGATTCCTTCGCTCCGTCGCCGCGCCGGTTCTGTCGGCCTTCCGGCAGTCTTTGCCTTCGATCGGCCTCTACGTTCCCCCGGTCCCAAGTGTGTCCTGCTGCTCCGACATCCTGTGCGCCGTCATCCTATACCAGGTCGCGTCGGGTCGCGGGCCTCCGGCCGGCAACCGATCCATCTCACCCGCCCGGAGGCTGTGCCGTCGCCAGGGAGCGGCCTGGACGCACCAGCGGCTCAACGGTAGCCCCCGAAGATGAAGCCGCGCGTCATCCCGTCAATAACCCCGTTCAATCTCGGAGTCATGCCCTCCAGCCGTGTGGACGTTCGGTGGAAGCAGGGAAACGTCCGCTATCGCCGGGGATCATCTTCAGATCCGGGTCTTCCCGCCTGATGCTCGTGATGCCGCATGATCATAGCCGCTGCCGGTCTCATGCCCAGGGACGCGTAGAAGGACTGCAGGTCAGGATCGCACACCAGATCTACCATATAGAAGCTTTCCAGCCTTTTGAGCATCCGGCGCACCAGCTCGCGGCCAATCCCCTGCCCCTGGACCGCCGGTCGTACCTCAAGGAATGGAATATAGGCCGAGAGCACGCCGTCCGTGATGGCTGTGATGAATCCGACCACCTGCCCCGATGCCTCATCGATGGCCAGCACGATCTCATCGCTCCTCTCCAGCAATCTCAGGTGGGTCTCGGGGGAAGGACGACTGGGCCAACCCACGAAGAATCCGTCAAGATGTCGGGGAAGCACGCCTCCTGTGTGGTCAACGTATCCGATCATGTATCTACCTCCAACAGAGCTGGCCGCACCAAGCGCCGCCCACGCGCGATGACTGGGCCGACACCGGCGACGGGACGGCGGCTGCCGCATCTCTTCGAGTGCACGAGGGCTGTGAGGCGCGGACGGTGCAGGCCAACCTAGTAGCGGAGCACGGCGGCCAGCGGACCATCATCGGGTACCTGTTCCGCCTCCACCGCGTAAACCGTTCCACCCGTCAGGATCGACTGAACAGCAGCCAGGTGGAGCAGATCCTCGTCGCCGAGTTCGCGCGCCCCATGGACCTCGACCGTGTTTGTGCTCGGATCGTGCCTGCCCCACACTTGGGTCCCCAGGGCCACAAACAGGACGTCCACCCGCCCGTGTTGCGCGGCCAGGACCGCCTCCCCCACATCCATCGTGGTCTGGTCGCTGCCCGATAGGTGATGGTACCGGGCGGCTGCCTCCTCCTCTCCCTGCCTGAAGATCGGCTCCACCAGAGTCCAGGCTCGGCGGTGCAGTTCTTTGGACGTCAGTCTCTCCGGATTGCCGGGAACGCCCCCGTCGACGAGGTGCGGATAGGTGTTGGCCCTGGCGTAGAGCGGGAACAAATACTCGACGCCAGCCAGGACCACGGGCGAGCGGCGACCGACGAGCACGCCGGGCAGCTCCCGATCGATCCTGCGGAACCAACGGACAATTCTCTCTTTGTGCTCCTCGCTGTCGTCGTGACCGTGGAACGCAGCCGAGCGATCGCCAGTTCCCGACGGCGTCTGAGCGCGGACCTGCAGATGCTTGTGGAAGGGTTCGTACTGAAGCGCCTCCGCCATATCTCTGGGTAGAGTTTCCAGAGCGACCTCGTCGACGGTGTGCCGTGTGCCCTCCAATAGCCTGACTTGATTCTGGCTCAGCGCCAGGACGTAGAAGTGCCCGTCGCTGGCGAACAACGGTAGGAGCGGTTTGAGGTGGTAACGCCCTGTGACCACCGCCAGCTCCTCAAACGAGAGAGGAAGACGATAGGCGTCGAATCGCTCCATCGTCAGAAACACCGCCAGGCCATCGCTCTGGTGCCGCCAGAACGCCGGGTCCTGCAGGAGGTCCTCCGCCGGTTTCAGCATTTGCCGGGCATCCACGCGGCGCAAGCCCTTGTTGAGCAAGCGCTCCTCCACCTCTCGCAGCAAGTTCTTGAAACGAATCGGGTCCTGTTCCGTCTCTCGACCGGCCCGATGCGTGGGCAGGAAGATCGAGACATGCCAGCCCGCGTACTCGTCCAGCAGGGTCTCCAGTTCCTCCATAGTCATGATGTCCATCGTCAAGCCTCCTTGCGATCCGTCAACTCTCCTCTCTTAGCGGGAACCGCGGACGACTCTCGCTCAGCATCTGCGGTCTCTCCCGCTGTCGTGGTTGCGCCCTCGCAGAGACTGATCCTCCCAATGGTCCAGGATCGGCGCCGCGCGCAGGATCTAGACGGGACCTGTGCCTTCCACCTACCACCAGGCGCTGGGTGCCGTTATCGTCCAGATCTTCGCTGTCCCCTTTCTTGGTCCCGATCTGCCACATCGACCGGGTGGTCGATGCGGTCACGGTCCTCTCAGGTGTTAGCGCCGGGGGACCATCGTTCAGTTCAAACCCGTCCCTGCGGCGGCGGAAGCCCACTTCCCTGATCAGCCTGATCCCCGCGCACCGATGGAGGCCGCTGGTGACTGAGGTCACTTCAGCGACCTGTGCAGCAGGGTTCCACGGGAGAGGTTGGCGACCCACCGCGGCTGCCGGCGCAATAGCTACGGCTGCGGGTGGTGGCGGATGTGTGCCTCACCCTGTCGCTTCTCCAGCCGGTCACCTATCTGCCAGTTGCCGGGCGCCTCCACTCTCTTGTTCTTACCGTTTTCGCGCCGGACGTAGGCGTAGCGTCGGTCCTCATAGTGCCAATCCCCCTCGCCCCGCTCCACGTGCACCGGTTCGATCCGAATGTCCACGATCTGTCCAGACCAGTGGGAGGCGCGGTTGATGAGCATCAACATCAGGCTGACTCCTGCGGCCACGGACACCCCGACCAGCGCCAAGGGCCCGTCCTGCCCCCAGACGACGTAGACTGGCAGGGCAAGGAGCAACCACAGCACCGCCCACGCGGCCAGGCAGAGGGCCGTCCTACCCGAGCTTTCACCCAGCTCCCCTTGCCACCCCCTGTGCCGCCAGTCGGCCCCCTGGTGCGATCCTCGCCCGGGGGACGGTGAGGTCGGGCCGGGACGGGGTGGCGGCGCCGCGATCCAGTGACCGCCCCCATAGACGTACCAGGGCCCCGAACGCTCCTGTCCCATCCACCAGCGGCCTATCGGGCCCATGACGCGCAGGCCATTCCGTTGAGTGCGACCGTCCTTGTCGGAGATGGATGCACACTCTCGTCGATCATCCACTCGCCGAATACGGTGTCTAGCTTCATAGAACTCCACGATCCCTCCTTCGGGATCTGCGTGTAAGTAGTCCACGGCGCCTGGCTTGGGCGTCCAGGGCGTGTACCCCTCCAGATGGAAGAAAACCTGGATGCAGTTTCCGCTCGCAGTTCGCCACTGCGTTCCTTTGCCTTACCCTTGCCCGGCGTGCGAAGCTAAGCCGCGTGCCTAGCTCGCGCCAGCGAGCCCTGAGCCGTGCGTGGCACCTGCCCGCAAACTCCGACCTCCTGCGCTCGCTCGAAACGATGAATTTATCGGTAGCGCAGCGACGAATCTCCGTCGTCAGCACTGCTCCAATCCCCAGGGGCTAGCCCCGCAGCCTTGCAGCTAATGCAGCAGGGGCGACTCCCCTCGGAGCAGCGCCTCCCGCGGCGCCCCTTACCCGGAGGATCCGGCCCCCGGTGGTTCGAGACCGCTGCGGATGTGAACGTCCCGCTGGACGTTCGGGATCTCGATGTCGTGCTCAGCGAATTTCTCGTAGACGGCGCAGTTGACCTTGCTGGTGAGCAAGCCGCGGCGCTGGATCAGCGCATGGCTCCAGGCGCGCAGCTCGAAACTTAGACCCTGCTCGCCGAATCCGAGCAGGCGTACCCCCGGCACCGGCTCGTCCAGCACCTCGGGCACCTCCTGCGCTGCCTCGATCAACAACCGCTCCACCAGACGGATGTCGCTGCCGGTGGCCACCGGAATCGGCATGCGGAAACGGACCTTCTCGTCCCCATGACTCCAGTTGACGACGTTCTCCGTGATGAACTTGAGGTTGGGGACGATGATGGCGATGTTGTCGTTCGTCAGCACCGTGACGCTCCGTCCGCCGATGCGCGTCACCCGGCCGTGGACATCCCCCACTTCGATGCGGTCCCCCACTTTGATCGGTCTCTCAAACAGGATGATCAGCCCGCTGACGAAGTTATTGACGATGTTCTGCAGTCCGAAGCCGACCCCGATGCCCAGGGTTCCGGCGAGGACGTTCAGGAT
>SKLM01000342.1 GCA_007123205.1 Thermoflexales bacterium | reverse complement strand
GTCGCCATCGGACCCGCCATCGATACCGGCTTCTACTATGACTTCGATCTGCCCCGCCCGCTGACGCCGGAGGATCTGAAGGAGATCGAGGAACGAATGCGGGAGATCATCGGGGAGGAGCTGCCGTTCGTCCGGGAGGAACTGGACGAAGAGGAGGCACGGAAGCTGTTCGAGGATCAGCCCTACAAGCAGGAGTTGATCGACGACATCGTCTCGGGCCGGATGGACGAGCACGGTGAACCCATCGAGGGCGAGGCCGAGCTGTCGGTCTACCGCCACGGGCCGTTCGTGGATCTGTGCCGGGGACCGCATGTCGACGATTCCGGCAAGATCAACCCCGATGCGCTGAAGCTCCTCAACGTCGCCGGAGCGTACTGGCGGGGGGATGAGCGCCGGCCGATGCTCCAGCGGATCTACGGCACAGTCTGGGAGACCAGAGAACAGCTGGAGGAGTTTCTGGAATGGCGAGAGGAGGTCGAGAAGCGGGATCACCGGCGGCTGATCAAGGAGCTGGACCTGCTCAGCTTCCACGAAGAGGGCGGCCCTGGGCTGGCTTACTGGCACCCGAAGGGCGGCCGCATCCGCCAGATCATCGAGGATTTCTGGCGGGCACGTCATCGCGAGGGCGGGTACGATATCGTCTTCACGCCCCATATTGGAAAAGCAGAACTGTGGCGGCAGTCCGGGCATCTCGACTTCTACGAGGAGAGCATGTACTCCCCGATGGACGTCGATGGGGTAGACTACTACTTGAAACCGATGAACTGCCCGTTCCACATCCTCATCTACGAGTCGGACCTTCGTTCCTACCGCGACCTTCCACTGCGATGGGCCGAGCTGGGCACGGTGTACCGGTATGAACGGAGCGGCGTGCTGCACGGATTGCTGCGAGTGCGCGGCTTCACCCAGGACGATGCCCACATCTTCTGCACGCCGGAGCAGATTCACGGCGAGATTCTGAGGGTACTCGACTTCAGTCTCAACCTGCTGCGCAGCTTCGGCTTCGAGGAGTTCAAGGTGCAGCTGAGTGTGCGGGATCCCGACTCGCCGGGCAAGTACGCCGGGGGGGACTCCATGTGGGAGCAGGCGGAGGAGTCTCTGCTACAGGCCATCGAGGCGCGAGAGCTGCCCTATGAGCGGATCGAGGGCGAGGCCGTCTTCTACGGTCCGAAGATCGACATCCACGTCAGGGATGCTCTGCGTCGGACGTGGCAGTTGACGACCATTCAGTTCGATTTCAACGTGCCGGAGCGGTTCGATCTGACGTACGTCGGCGAGGACGGCAAGGAACACCGACCTTACATGGTGCACCGGGCTCTGTTGGGGAGCATCGAGCGGTTCTTCGGCATCCTGGTGGAGCACTACGGTGGCGCATTCCCCGTCTGGCTCAGTCCGGTTCAGGCGGTCCTGATCCCGATCACGGATCGTCACGTTGAATACGCGGAAGCGGTGGCAGAACGACTTCGGGTGGCCGGGTTGCGGTTGGAGGTCGACGATTCGAGCGACCGGATGGGTGCCAAAGTCCGCAAAGCGCAGGTGGAGAAGGTGCCTTATATGCTCATCATCGGCGATCGTGAGATCGAGGCCGAGCAGGTGAATCTCCGGCTGCGGAACGAGGAGGTGCTCGGGGCCATGTCGGTGGACGAGTTCATCGCGCTGGCCACCGAGGCTGTGGAGACGCGACGGCAGCTGTAGGAGGCGGGGGCCGACGGGGATGGGGGGATGGGAGGATGCCCCCCAGAGCCGGACGTTGCCCGGCCTGGCCTCTCCCCCGAGGGGGAGAGGGGTAGGTGCGACTGAATCGTGTGGGCATGGCTATTCCACATTGTCGTGTTGCGGATTTGACATGATTCCTCAACCATGCTATCATAATCGAGCTTACGAACAGGTGTTTAGGAGGTAGGACCCTATTAGCGAGAAGTCATATCGTGTCAATCGGCAGATTCGGGTTTCCCATGTTCGGCTCGTCGGCGCCGAGGGCGAGAACAGAGGCGTAGTGCCGCTGGAGAAAGCTGTGGAAGAGGCCATCTCCAAGAATCTGGACCTGGTCGAGGTTGCTCCCCAGGCCGACCCGCCCGTGGTCAAGGTGATGGACTACGGGAAGTTCAAGTACGAGCAGGAGAAGAAGGCTCAGCAGGCGCGTAAGTCTCAGAAGCAGGTGGAGGTCAAGGAGATTCAGCTCCGGCCGAAGACCGCCGATCACCACCTCGATTTCAAGGTGCGACGAGCCAGAGGGTGGCTTGAGGAAGGGAAGAAGGTGAAGGTTCGCCTGCGTTTCAGGGGGCGAGAGATCACGTATCCTGAGATCGGGCGGGAACGATTGCGGATCATCGCAGAAGAGCTGTCAGATGTGGCCGAGGTCGAACAGAGACCGAGCATGGACCGATATTCGATGCTGATGGTCTTGACGCCAAAGAGCGAATAGTGCCCTGTCATCAAGCGGTTGGGATTCGGAGAGAGATGGAGAATGACCGCCGTTAGGGCGGATTTGTTTTTTCGAGTCTAGGTTCAAAGGAGTTACGCAGCGGTGCGAGTTAAGGGTGGAACAAGCAAGCGTCGTCGCCACAAGAAGATCCTTCGTGATACCAAGGGTTACTGGGGGACGCGACATCAGCTCTTTCGCCGGGCCAACGAGGCCTGGATGAAGTCTCAGTGGTATGCCTATCGCGACCGACGCCAGCGCAGGCGCGACCTGCGGCGACTGTGGATTATGCGCATCAACGCAGCCTCCCGGCAGAGTGGCCTGCCCTACAGCCGCTTCATCCATGGGCTGAAGGAAGCCAACGTGGCGTTGGACCGCAAGATCCTGGCTGATCTCGCGGTGCGAGACCGGGATGCGTTCGCTGAGGTCGTCCAGCTCGCTAAGGATGCGATTGCGTAGCGTAGACACACTCAGTTAGAGATGGGGAGCCAGCCGCTCGCTGGCTCCTTTTTTTGCCGCCTCTTGCCACGGGAACCAACAACTCGTCCGGGAGTGCAGCGGTGGGCCGATTCGTCGAGGGGGACTTCCTGACCCCCCAGGCTGTGGAGCAGACACTGAGAGGGATATGGGAGGCGCAGACCGGATCGGCACCGCGGTCAGCATTGTCCTGATCGGCACACTTGGACTGACCGGCTGTTCTTCGAGCCCCTCCAGACTGCCCACGAGTGCCCCGACGGAGCGGGTCGACGTGGCAGCGACCACCACCGTTCCGGGCGCTCCAGAACCGACACCGACGCCAGTTCCGACCGACCCTCCGACGCCGAAGCCGACGCATACGCCAACAGCAACAGCGCTGCCCACGTCCACTCCCACGCCGACGGCGACAACGGTGACACCGAGTACCACGCCGACGGCAGTGAGACCCTCGCCGACGGCCACTTTGCCCCCCACGCCGGCCCCCAGTCCCACACCAGCGGCCTTCGTGCCCCTTCCGCCCGCCGGGCGTAGCTTCGGCACGTTAGAGGAGTTCTGGGCAGGAAGCGCGGAGTGGGTGCCAGAAGTCTATGACGTCGGGCTGCCGGTCGGCGAGTCGGATACCATCCACCGGGGCGGCGGTGAGTTCTGGTCGTATCTCCACGCCAGTCACCAGTCCGCGGGGGTGGTTGATTCCTGTGGGGATCCGGCTCCGTTCCCAGGGTGCGTCACGCTCTGGAAGAGCTATGACGGTGGTCATCACTTCTCGCTGGAGAGTCCCGTCTGTCTTTTCCCCTGCGCGAGTTGTCCCTGCAATCCCTGGCGGGATCACCCGGGACAGCAGCAGTACCCACGGGTCTTCTTCGACACCGATCGCGCCTACATGGTCTATGAATTCGGTGCCGGCACGTATCTGCGGACGTCTCAGGACGGCCTGCGCTGGTCGGCTGAGGCCCACGTGCCCGGCACCGGCCAGTGGCTCTCGAGCACGAGGCCATGCACGGAGATCGAATCGGTGGGCGATCACCCGAACATCTACGACGAAACCGAATACGGGGACTGCCTGGTGGGGGCACCTCCGGGGATCTTCGTGGAGGGGGATCTGCTCTACGTCTTTGTGGGTCTGGGACGAAACCCGGGGCACATGGGCTGCTACGTCGGTCCCAAGTCGGCCGGAGCTGCCGGATTGCGGAAGTGTGCGTCGAACCCGCTCTTTGGTGCGGAGAGGGGCTACGGCCCGCTGGACGCCCGAGGAGCCGATGCCAACCCGTACTTCGAGTTCCGCACCATCTCATCGGCTGACGTGGTGCGGGTGGGCGAGCGGTATTATATGGCTTACGAGGGCGTGCGGGGCCCCAGCCACCAGGCCGTCGTCGACGACCAGTTCGCCCTGGGCTTCGCGCGAAGCGCCGGGCCGGCCATCGACGGACCGTGGGAGACGTTTTCGGGGAATCCGGTGATCATGGACGTGGCGAACAACTGGGGCATCGGGCACGCCGATATCGTCATAGTGGGCCCGGCGACTTACCTATATACCGCGACCTCGCAGACCACCCGCGGCCGGTACGTCCTCCTGCGACGGTAGTTCCCGGGTCACGAGGAGAGACCGATTCCGGAGCCAGCCGCTGGGTCTCCTTAGGCGTGACCTGGCCGCACGGTTGTGCTGCATCTCCTCTGATGTACAATAGAACCAGCGATGCAATCTGACTGCCGGCCGAGTTTCGGCCGGCAGTTTCGAGGGAAGGAGACCATCACTATGGATAGAGAGGGCCTGGCAGATCCCGCCAGGATATCGGTCGACGTGGTTAGTTCCATCGGGGTGACCAGCGGCGGAATTTGGGCGCTGGAGACGCGGTCAACTCGCGACGGGGGCACCCAAGCGAAGGCCGCCTGCGCGATGCAGGCGGGTGCCAGACGGAAGCGACAACAGTGGCGCAGGAGGGGAGGGGAAAGATGAGCGAAAGGGTTTCTTTCCACGCCCTGACCGTCGAGGAGACCTTTGAAGAGCTGGAAACCAGCCCGCGGGGATTGAGCGAGGCCGAGGTTGCTCGACGGCTGGAGAAATACGGGCCGAACGAGGTGGAGGCAGAGGAGCGGGCTGCCTGGACGCAGATACTCCTACACCAGTTCGTGAATCCGCTAATCCTGGTGCTGTTTGCCGCGGCCGTGGTCGCGCTCCTGGCAGGGGAGGCTCTCGACGCCGGGGTAGTCGGCGCCGTCATCCTGATCAACGCGGCACTGGGCTTCTTCATGGAATATCGAGCGGAGGAGGCACTGAGCAGGCTGCGAGAACAGGCTGCGCCGGAGGCCGAGGTGCTGCGCTGCCCGGAGGGCGACGGCGACTGCATCGAGATGAGCGTCGATGTGACCAACATCGTCCCCGGCGACGTCATCCTCCTTGCAACCGGCGACAGGGTGCCCGCCGACAGTCGCGTCTTCCGGGCGTACAACCTGGAGATTGAACAGGCTATGCTGACGGGCGAGTCGGTACCGGTGGCGAAGGGGACGGATTCGCTGGATGAAGGCCTAGTACCGGCCGACCGAGCCAACGTGGTGTTTGGAGGTACCAGCGTCACGAGCGGACGGGGCCGCGCGGTGGTGTTCGCCACCGGCGCTGAGTCGGAGATGGGCCAAATCGCGACGCTAATCCAGGAGACAGAGCAGGCGGAGTCCCCACTGCTGCGGCAGTCGGCGACCCTTGGCCGCCAGCTCGGTTTTGCGGCGCTGGGCGTCGCCATCCTGACGATTCTGGTAGGCATGCTGCGGGGCCTGGGTTTCGAGGAGATGTTCCTGTTTGCGCTGGCGGTGGCGGTCTCCTCCATCCCTGAGGGACTTCCGGCCGTGATGACGGTCACCCTGGCGGTGGGAGTCAACCGGATGGCGCAGCGGAACGCCATCATCCGCCGGCTGCCAGCCGTCGACACCCTGGGTGCTGCCACTGTCATCTGCACGGATAAGACAGGGACGCTGACAACCAATCAGATGACGGTCCAGCGAATCCTGGCTGGGGACAGAATTGTCACCGTGACCGGAGTGGGGTTTGAGCCGGAAGGCAAGTTCGCAGTGAACGACGAGGCCCTGGACATCGAGAAGGCCCCGGAACTGCGGACTATCCTGCGGGTGGGTGCGCTGGCGAACGACTCCCATCTGACGTACGTTGAGACCGACGACGGGCACCGCTGGGAGATTCGGGGGGATCCCACGGAGGGTGCCCTGCTGGTGGCCGCGGGCAAAGCACATATGTTTCGGGGGGATCTGGACGGGGAGTTCCCCCGCATCGACGAGATCCCCTTCAGCTCCGAGCGGATGTATATGGCCACCTTTCACGAGACGCCGGGTGACCACGTGGAGGTGTGCGTCAAGGGTGCTCCCGAGGTCGTGCTCGACATGTGCGCCCGGCGGCGGATAGGCCCGGCTGAAGACGACCTGGTCGAGTTGGACGCGGATCAGCGGGAGGCGGTGGAGTCGGCCAGCACGGAGATGGCAGCCGACGCCCTGCGCGTGCTGGCGGTAGCCTACCGGGCGATCGACCCGGACGAAGTGGAGACCATCAAGGAAGAGCTGGAGTACGGACGGTTCGATGACCTGATCCTGGCCGGGCTGCAGGGTATGATCGACCCGCCACGGCCTGAGGTGCGGGAGGCGGTGGAGCGCTGCCAGCGGGCCGGGGTGCGGGTGATTATGTCCACCGGGGACCATCGGAGCACGGGGGAAGCGATCGCCCGGGAGGTGGGCATCCTGCGGGGCGAGGGGCGCGTGTTCACGGGGCAGGACGTGGCGGGGATGAGCGACGATGAGCTGGACTCCGTGATCGAGGAGACTCAGGTCTTCGCCCGGGTCTCTCCCGATGCGAAACACCGCATCGTCACGTCGTTACAGCGCCACGGGCACGTAGTGGCGATGACTGGTGACGGGGTGAACGATGCGCCGGCGCTGAAGGCAGCGGAGATCGGCGTCGCGATGGGCATTACGGGCACCGACGTCACCAAGGAAGTGGCGGAGATGGTGCTGACGGACGACAACTTCGCCAGCATTGTCAACGCCATCGAGGAGGGGCGCGTCGTCTTCCAGAACGTGCGGAAGGTGGTCAAGTTCCTCCTGGCGACGAACGTGGGAGAGGTTCTGGCGATTCTGGCTGCCCTGGTTCTCCTGCCGGGTGCCCAGCTGATCATCACGCCGTTGCAGGTGCTGTTCGTCAACCTGGTCACCGATGGTATCCTCGACGTCACCATCGCCCTGGAGCCCAAAGAGGAAGACGTGATGGATCAGCCCCCACGGCGTCGCGATGCCCGGATCGTCAACCGGGATATCGCGGTGAACATCGTCTACGTCGCCATCTTCATGGCGGTTGGCGCGATCTGGACGTTCCTGCGCAGGTCGGCCGGGGGGGACGTGGTGGAGGCACGGACCATGACCTTCACCACGATAGCGATGTTCCAGGTTTTCAACTCCCTGAACGTCCGGTCGCGGACCAAGTCGGTGTTC
>SKLM01000239.1 GCA_007123205.1 Thermoflexales bacterium | reverse complement strand
TGCTCCGCATCGATCGCGAGATCGAGCAGCACGAGAGAAGTGGGGACGGCCATATCGCCCTGAAGATGAACTCACTGGTGGACAAACACTGCATTGAGGCGCTCTACCGCGCCTCTCAGGCCGGGGTGAAAGTGGAGTTACAGCCCCGGGGCATCTGCTGTCTCCGTCCGGGTGTGCCGGGCGTAAGTGAGAACATAGAGGTGACGTCCATCGTCGGGCGCTTTCTCGAGCACGCTCGCATCTACTACTTCCGGAATGGCGGGGACGAGGAGATCCTGACAGGGAGCGCTGATCTCATGCCCCGGAACCTCTACAAGCGTGTCGAGACGCTCTTCCCCATTGAGGATGCGGGTCTCAAGACGGCCCTGCGGGATCAGATTCTGGGGATCCACCTGCAGGACAATGTGAAGGCCCGGCGGATGCTCTCCGACGGTAGCTATGAGCGGGTGGTGCCCGGAGACGATGAGCCCCGGATCAACTCGCAGCAGTGGTTGATCGAGCATCGAGGGGTGTGGCACGGCGAGGAATAGATGGTGAGGGTGGCGTCGATCGGTGATCTGGTCGGACCGGGGACCCCTGGCATCAAGTTCTACACCGTCTTCCGGCCGATCTACTAGGGGCCCGCGCTCGGCACCCACAAGGAGCTATACTGGTGAACCTGAAGAATAACCTCTACACCGACACTGGCTGGGAGATCGCCGAAGCCGCCTTCAATCCGGACCAGGTGGCCACGACCGGCAGCAACTTCATGATTGGGAACGGCTACCTGGGGTATCGGGGCACCCTTGTAGAGTGGGAGGCCGATCGATATACAGCCTGCATCGTGAGCGACACGTATGACAAAGCCGACGGCTTCCGGGAACTGTGTAACGTCCCCAACGGACTCTTCACCCAGCTCTTCGTCGATGGCGAGATGCTATCCGTGTTCACGGGCGAGACGCACGATTACGCCCGTGGTCTAGACTTGCGCTCGGGTCGCTTCTTCCGGTCGCAGACCTGGGAGGGCACGCGCGGTCAGCGCGTGCACCTCGAAACCGAGAGGCTGGCCAGCTACGACAATCTGCACCTCATCGCGATGCGGTATCGGTTTCGTGTGGCCCAACCCTCCCAGGTTGTGATTTCGACCGGAATTGACGGAAAGGTGTGGAACTTGAACGGCGAGCACTTCAGGACGTATGCGCCGTCGGCGGAGGGAGACCTGCTGTTGTTCCAGGCTGTGACGGGGGAGCTCGGCACGCAGATCGATGTGGTCGAGGGGTTGACGCTGATGGGCGCCCAGCCTCAGACGCGCGAGTTGGTCCGGGGCCAGAGACGCATCGTCCGCCGTCTTGCTTTCGCGCTGGAGAGAGACCAGACGGTCACGATGGAGAAGGCCGTCGCCATCGCCACGAGCAACGACGTGTCGGCGCCCCGGGAACACGCCCAGGCTGACGCCCGGGCCGCTCTGCGGGATGGGTACGACGCGACGAGGACAAGGCACAGCAAAGAGTGGGAGCGCATCTGGGCCGTCAGCGACATTCAGATCGAGGGTGATCTGGAAGACCAGATCACCACGCGCTTCAGCTTGTACCAGAATATCATTGCTACCCCGACTCACGCCAGGCTGCCCATCGGCGCGCGGGGGCTATCCTGTCAGGTCTACCAGGGAGCGGCGTTCTGGGATCAGGAGATCTTCAACCTGCCGATGTTCCTGTATACGAGACCGTGGATCGCCAAGAACATCCTCCGGTACCGTCACGACACTTTGGATGGCGCGCGGGAAAAGGCGGAGAGACTGGGCTTCGGTGGGGCGTTCTACGCCTGGACCAGCGGGAAGACAGGCGAGGAGCTATTCCCGGACTTCTTCTTCACCGACGTCCTGACGGGCCGAAGAATCCGGAATCACTTCAACGACTGGCAGATCCACATCTCGCCCGACATCGTCACCTCGATTTGGCAGTATTACGTCGCGACAGGGGACTGGGACTTCGTCGTCAAGCATGGGGCGGAGATCGCCTTTGAGGTGGCCCAGTTCCTGGTCTCGCGCAGCCATTACAGGGTTGACAAAGGCCGGTACGAGCTGATCCGGGTGTTGGGGCCCGATGAGTACCACGAGAATGTGGACAACAACGCGTTCACGAATCATCAAACCCATTTCGCTCTGGAGAAGGCATTGACGATTCGGGAGATGATGAAGGAGTCCGCAGGGGGGGAGCTCGAGGCACTCTTCGACCGCCTGGGCCTGACGGAGACAGATGTCGAGAACTGGAAGGATATCGCCGAGCGCATCTATCTCCCCCAACCGGACCCGGAGACCCTGCTCATCGAGCAGTTTGAGGGGTACTTCCAGCTGGAGGATGTGCGTCCGGATGAAGTGCGCCAGCGACTGCTGGATCCGGAGGAGTACTGGGGATGGCCCAATGGGGTGGCGGTCCGCACGCAGGTTCTGAAGCAAGCCGACGTTCTGCAGCTGTTCGCTCTTCACGATGGTCTATTTGCGAAGGACGTGATGCGCGCTAACTACGACTATTACGAACCCCGGACCGAGCATGGATCCTCGCTGAGTCCGTCGGTCCACTCGCTGGTGGCCAGCAGGGTGGGCTGCCCGGGGCGGGCCTATGAGTACTTCAAGAAGGGCTCGACGATCGATCTGTACGATGCCAGTACGAAGGTGATGAGTGGGGGCACGTTTCTGGGCGGCATCCACACGGCGGCCTGCGGTGGGGTATGGCAGATGATCGTGCAGGGGTTCGGCGGGCTCCACGTGGATGAGGCCGGGATACGGTTGGCGCCGTCCCTGCCGGACCACTGGGAGCGGGTGGCGTTCCACCTGGTGATCCGGAACAATCTGCTGGCGATCGAGCTGAGGGGAGATGAGGTGCGGGTGCGGGCGGCACAGGAGAACGGCGGATCGGTCCGAGTGGCAGTGGGGGAGGAGGTGCGGGTGCTCTCGGGCGGGGATAGTGCGACGATGGCGGTGTAGGAGGGCGAGGCGGGCTGCCTGCGGCAGCGGGCGGATCATGGATCCGCCCGGAGCAAGGGGTGCTGGTTGGAGAGGTGGCTGGGAAGGAGATCCCCGGTGCGCTACCAAGAGCATGCCTTCGCTGCACGACGGCTGAGTCGGGAGCGATGACAACGATGTCAGCCGCGACGCCCCCCTCACGGCCCGGCACCGCCGCCCTGGCCCTCTCCCCCGGGGAAGAGAGGAACATCGGTCGGCGGGGCGACGGACGATGGCCTTGCGAGGATACCGGGGGGCGATGCGGCGGGCTGCCTGCGGAAGCGGGCGGATCATGGATCCGCCCGGAGCGGTACGCGCACCGTAGATCACTGAGCACGGATGCGGCTGTCGTAGGGAGAGGCGCCGTTTAGATGCAGTATGGTGTCGAGGAGGACCTGGGTACCGAAAGAGAGATTGTCGACGGATATGCGCTCGTTGCTGCTGTGAGCGAGTTGAAGGACGAGGCCGGCTGGATCGGGCTGCATCGGTGTGAATCCGAGGGTCTTTACTCCGAGGGGCGCCAGGAACGGCGCATCGGTACCACCGCAGCTGAGATAGGGCACCAGGATACCTTCCGGATCATGTCTTTGGATGGCGTAGCGCGCAGCCTGGTAGAGGGGATCGTCATCGGGAATGTCGAACTCCAGAGCGTCGTAGAACCGGCCGGGGTGCAGCTGAACGTCATCGCCGACGACAGGCTGGATCTCACCAAGGAGCTCTGAGGGCCCAACGCCGGGGAGGTTGCGGGCACTGATCTCGGCCTCGGCACTGGCGGGGATAACGTTCCTCTTGTATCCGGCCCGCAGTATGGTCGGCTCGGCGATGTTGCGCATCATCGACCAGAACATGCGCTTGACGAAAGGGGCTGCATCGAGGATGTCCAGCGCGCCCGCCTGGCGCGCTGGGTCCAACATGTCCAGCAGGGCGCCCGCCTGCCGCTCATCCTCCACAGCCGCAGCCATCTCCTGGAAGAAACGACGGGTGGTGTTCGTCACGCGGTGCGGAAGAGGTTGCTCTTTCAGGCGCGTGACAGCCTCAGCCAGGGTGGAAATCGCACTGCGCTCATAAGGAATGGAAGAATGACCATCAGGTCCCAGAGCGACCATGTTGAGGTGCATACCCATCTTCTGTGCAATCTGTAGGGTATAGAAGCGCTTGCCGCCCACCAGGAGCGCCTCCCCACCACTCTCGTTGAGGGCATACTCCGCCGTCACCCACTCGGGATGAGCGTCGGCCAAGAAGATGACCCCCACCTCGGGGTCTGCCTCCTCACCGGCCGTGGCCGCCAGCAGGAGGTCCCGCTTGAGCGGAACACGCTGCCGGGCCAGGGTCGACATAGCGGTCATCTGGATGGCTGTGGTGTTCTTCATGTCGACGGCGCCTCTGCCCCAGACGTAGCCATCGGCCAGATCGCCAGAAAACGGGTGATGGGACCACTCCTCTGATCTGGCAGGAACTACGTCGAGATGGGAGAGGAGGAGGAGAGGAGCTGCCTCCCCCGTCCCCGGCAGGCGGGCTACGACGTTGCTGCGCCGCGGACTCTTCTCCAGAACTTGAGCCTCAATACCCTCTCGTGTCAGATGCTCCGCGATATACTCGGCAGCGGGACGTTCTCCCCCCGGAGGATTGCTGGTATCGCATCGAATCAGCGTCCGCAAATGGTTGACGGCTTCGGCCCGCAGAGCCTGCTCCATAAGCACTTCCATAACCCCTACCTCCTCGACTCGAATAGCAACGTGACGATCCACCGGCCGCGATCTGCAAGCGCTCAGATCGCCGGCCCCGCCAGAGATTCTGCCACGACAGACCCGATGTCCGTTTCCACCGATCCCGTCTGTCA
Source organism: Thermoflexales bacterium (assembly GCA_007123205.1). Classification (GTDB taxonomy): domain Bacteria; phylum Chloroflexota; class Anaerolineae; order B4-G1; family B4-G1; genus SKLM01. Next base: position 17,580 of record SKLM01000239.1, on the reverse strand, counting down.
TCGATGACGACGCAAGCACGACCAGCACTGAGATTAGAAGAGCATCAGCCAGCGGGCCACCTGGTCCCCGAGGCCGCTCATGTTGAGGGCGATGGGGAGGAGGAGCACGCCCATACCGTTCATCCGCCGCGAGCCCCAGAGGACAGGGATGAGGCCGATGCCCGTAGCGACGACACACACGAGGAGACCACCCCAGCCTGTCAATCCGCCCACAACAGCCAGCAGCAGCGCCAACGTGCCCACACTGATGGAGCGGTAGTGTACCCGGGCGATCAGTCCGATGGCCAGGCGGGCGATGAGCAACAGCAGGAAGAAGGAGACGACGCCGCTGAGCACGATGGCGGCGACAGCCTCATAGTAAGTCCGCGGCGCGTAGGGACTCCACAGCCCGCTCAGTATCCACGCCATGCCGCCCCGGGTCAGATGGACCCGCGGCACGAAGAAGAGGAGAAACGCACCCACGTAGTATACGACTTTCGAAGCGCCCTGGGAGATGATGAAGAGCCGATCATCCCCTTGGGCGGTGGCCTGACCAGCGAGGAGGCCACCGATGCCGCCCGTGACGACGGGGAAGAAGGCGGCGAAGAGACCGCCCAGGGCACCAGAGAGCATACCCTGGATGATCACCCGGGGTGGGGCGTCGAGGGTGCGGGCGATGTGCTGGGCCGGCAGCTCGACGCGGGAGAGCAGGTTCTGCAGGATCCCGGGTACGGCAAAGAGACCAACGAAGGCGGGCAGCAGGTTGTGGTAGGCGACGTCGGCCGGGACGATAGTGCGGTAGATCAGTATGAAACCGAGGAGACCGGAGAGGAGAAACGTGGCGAGGCCGGCCAGGATGGACCTCCAGCCCTCCCACCAGCGACGCCAGCCGGCCGGCGCCCGATCGGTCCCTTTGGGCCACTCGGAGAGGAGGACGTAGGCGATGATGGCCCAGAGGATCCAGTGGAAATGAGGGCGGAGGACAGCGTGGAGCGCCACGAGGAGGGCGGGAGCCACGGGGGTGAGCAGGGCCAGGACGGCGATACCGCTGAGGCCACCGATTCCGGCGAGGACGGTTGCCTCGTACCCACGGCTCTGGAGAAGATATTTCTGAGCAGGGAGGACGATGAAGACGGTGGAGTCGTCGGGGACTGAGAGAAAGACAGCGGGGATGGTGTTGAGCATCGCGTAACCGGTGATCATGCCCAAGAGGAGCATGGCCAGATGCTCCGACGGGAGGAGTCGGCCGGCCGCGGTGGCCGTCAGCGCCAGGAATCCGGCGACGTTGTAGATGTGCAGCGCGGGAACGAAGGAGAACAGGGAGGCGATCAAGACACCACCCAGGGCCATCAGCATGGAGATCAGCATCGCTCCTTCTCCCTCACGCTAGGGTACGGCCAGAACGGTCACATCGTGAGGCAAGGTCGGCACGACCTCCAGGTTACTCCGGTACACCTGCATTCTCCCGACGATGCGGACCTTACTGCCGGGCGTACCGAGCCCGGCGTTGTCGACAATGCGATCCAGGACATTGCGCCAAACGAAGACGAGGATCTGGCCCGACTCGTCGGCGACAAAGACCTTGACGGCGGCGGAAAGCCCCTCTGTGCGGAGGACTTCGCCCTGGATGGTCACCAGGTCGCCGGCATCAGCCCCGGTGAGGGAGCCGATCTCCCGTTCGGGGGGCCCTTCGGGGGTGGGACGGATCGCCTTTACCTGGGCCCCGAAGCGGGGCTGGATCTCCAGCTGGCCTTCGTACTGGGTCACCTGACCGGTGACACGAACCCGGGCCCCGCGGTTGATCTTGGCGATGTCCCAACAGTCGTCGAAGACGTTGTGCCACATCAGGAGCGCGATCTGGGCCGTGCCATCGTCGAGGGTGTACTTGAAGCCCGCGGAGAAGCTGGCCGTATCGACGACGTCCCCCTCCAGCGTCAACACCTGACCAATGGTGTCATGGGTGATGGACTGAATGGGAGTCAGTTGGACGATCGGGGTGGGGGTATGGTCGGGGGTGGGTATTGGGGACGCCGTGACTGTCGGAAGGGCAGTGGGGCTGGCTTCTGGCTGCGGCGTGACCGTGGGTGCCGGAGTCTCGGTGGGTGCTGGCGTCTCCGTCGGGGCGAAGGTGGCGGTGACCGGGGGCGGATCCGTCACAGTGGGAGTGATCTCGGCTGTCGCGGTCAAGGTGGGCAACACCATCTGCGGCGACGGAGAGGCCACCATTGTCGCGCCACAGCCGGCGGAAATGGAGGCCGCGGCGAGCGGCATCAGGGCGTGGAGTACCCCGCGCAGCATTGCGCAGGTCTTGCGGCCATAGGGACCGGTCGGCGGCAGCCGATCGACGACCGCGCCGCGAGCCCGAAGCCAGAGGGGGGTGATGGTGACCCGCTTCGGGAGGGGCGAGGTCCCGATCGAGACCAAGTCAGCCGCTATCCGCAGGAGCGTCGCAGTCCCACGCACTATCCGCGCCCGGAGATCGAGGTTGATCCTTTGCATCGCTCCTCCGCGGTGTTCTACTCCACCGGCCGGACTCCATCGGCCCTCGGGACGATCTCCAGATGGCCCCGATACTCGCTGATCTCCCCGCTGACCTCGATCTCGGCCCCCGGGACCAGATCCTGTCCAAAGGTCAGGGCCTGGTAAACATCGGCCCACAACAGCAGTGTGACCGAGCCAGACTGGTCGCGCAGGGGAGCTTTGAGGCCGGCCGAGAAACGCTCCAGCGTCCCGAGGGTGCCACGAACCGTGACGACACGGCCCATGTCGCCCGGGGTGAGGGAACCGATAGAGACGGCTTCGGGCGAACCCGGAACGGCCAGTATCGCCAGGTCGGTCGGCAGGCCGGGCATCAACTCGAGCTCGCCTCGGTATTCCGACAAGCCCCCCTGCACCCGAACGGTGGTCCCAGGCGTGGGCTGCGGTCCGTCTCCGAGGTAGTTGAGCAAGGCAGCGTAGGTGTCGTGCCAGAAGAGTACCGCGATGCGTCCTGTCCCGTCATCAAGCTGCATCTTGACGCCGGCGGAGAAGGGAGTGACTGCGACAACCGTTCCACTGGCGGCGAACCAGCCCCCGACGTCTTCGGTACGGATCTCCTCGATGGATCGTGGGAGGGCGATGGGCACGTCGATGGGCAGGGGGACGATATCGACGGCCGAGGCGGGGACGAGCTGGACTGCGTCGCCGTAGCGGGAGACGGTAGCAACAACCTCGACAGACTGGCCCACTCCGACGGCGGAGGTGACGGGGCTCAGCGCCATCAGATCCTCGCTCAGGGCCACCTCAACGAGGCCGGTCTGATCTCGCAGGGTGAGGAGCGTGAGGGCCGGATAGGGCCTCCGCACATCGCGGACCTGACCGCGCACGCGTATGCGTTGATATTGGTCCTCGAGGGTCAAGCTGCCGATGGATCGCTCGACAGGCTCAGCACGAGAGACGACGAGCTGATCGGGGTCATTAATGGTCAGGGTGCGGAAGTCGTCCTGTATACGCAGGGTGCCGGCAACAGAGATGTGGTCGCCCAGGGCCGGCAGGTGCTGCTTTGCGATGAGAGTCCGGGTGGAGCCCCGGAAGGCAGCAACGCGAAGCTCCCCGGTATCGTCATTGAGCCAGAAGCTGAGGTAACCGGTGGTAGGATCGTAGGTGGCGGAGCGGGTGCAGCGGCCGGTGAGACGAACGTAGGCCAGGTTCATCCCGGCATCGAGCTGTCCGATGGAAACAGTGGGTATGTCGGCGCTGGTAGCAACGTACCAGAGGACGGCCAAGCCGGCGGTGGCAAGGAGGATGGCGACAAACTTGACGAGGTGCAGAGGCACACGGCCTGACATGCGGGCCCCGCAGTGGGGGCAGGCCTGGTATGGGCCGGCGTAGCGACCGCAGCTGGGGCACTGGGCCATCGAGCTCATAGCGGAAAGGGCCCCGGAAGTGGGTGATGTCAACGATTCCGGCGGGCGAGGGCCTCGACCGTGAGGTGGACGGCCCTCGGACGCCGGCGCTCCCTCTGACTTACATGGTCAGTGTGTGCTCGGAGTCTACACCAGGGAGGGAGGTTTGTCCAGCGCGGAGGATACCCCCCTCACCCAACCTCTCCCCCCAGGGGGAGAGGAGTTAGGCCGGAGGGAGAGCGGTAAGAGCGGGGCGAGAGGAATAGGTGTGGGCCTGCGGGGGGAAGATCTCGGTCAGTGCCGGGCTGACGGCGTCGGCACATAGGCGACACACCCCCCTCACCCAACCTCTCCCCCCAGGGGGAGAGGGGTAAGAGCCGGGGGAGAGGAGTAAGGCCGGAGGGTGAGGGGTAAGAGCCGGAGAAGAGAAGTAGGGACGGGGGTCTCATGCCTCGTCCAGGATGGTGGTGAACTCATCGAAGGGGATAGCGGTCAGGGTCTCGGTAGGACCGGCGCCGACGGCCTGCGCGAGGAGAGCCACCCGGGCAGCAGTGTTGGCATCCGGTGCCTCGAAGATATGCAGGAAGTCGTACGGCCCGAGAAGTGCGTAGCTGGCCAGGTTCTTGACCTCGGGGTAGCGCTCGGCGAGCTTGCGCTCGAACTCGGCTACCCGCTCACCCAGCGATCTGACATCGCCGGAGCCCCGGGGGGATACTCTCGAGAGTAGTACAAAGGTGGTCATGGCTGCCTTTTCCGTGCTGTGCATCGTTCTTGGTCTGTCCCACGCCTTCCAGCCGGCTGTCCGACGAGAAAGGTTGGGTCTACTGAAAGTAATGTGGACTCCCCTGAAAAAGACTGCTACTCGGTGAGATTGCCTGGGTACGGCGCCCCACTGAAGTCCTCAAGAGGGCGCGAATTAGGGATGCTGCCACCCCAGAGGTGCAGTTTTGGCCTGCATTCCCCACCGAGTGCAAGTGGGTGACCTTCTTTCAGTAGAGTCAATGGGGGTTTCGCCAAAAGGGTCTCCGGTTGGTTCTTTCAGTCGATCCAGGGTTGGCTCTGACGAAACCAGTTAGGTGATGCGGCCTGCGCACTGAGACGCCGCCCTCAACGACGGCGCATCAAGCTCCGTCCCGCTGCAATCGGAGAGCCGGGACTTCTCCGTCGAGAGGGAGAATGATGGAAAAACCGATGCTCATGATCGGCCGAACTCACGGGCGAGCTGTCTCACCGTCAGTCGGATCATTGTGGGGCGCCCGTGGGGGCAAGTACGGGGGCTGTCACACTGCTCCAAGGCCCGGATGAGCGCCTCCATCTCCGGGTGATCGAGGGTCTGACCGGCTTTGATGGCAGCTCGCTTACATACCTGGCGCGCAACCAGCGCCTCCAAGGGAATGCCGAGGGGCTCATTGCCTGACCGTAACGCCATCGCCGCGTCCTCGAGGACCTGGTCCGGCTCATCCGCGGCGACCATGGTGGGAAGGGCCCGCACGAGCACCGTCGATCCGCCAAAGGGCTCCACCTCGAAGCCGAGACGGGCCAGCAGGGTTGACTGCCCCTCGACGAGATCGGCCTGCTCGGGGCCCAGCTCGACCAGGGCTGGTTCCAGCAGGGACTGCGACGCGGGCTCGGTCTCCTCCCGCCGGGCCAGGAGCTGCTCGAAGAGCACCCGTTCGTGGGCGGCATGCTGATCGAGAAGCACCATGCCTTCGGGCCCCTCGGCGACGATGTAGGTGGCGCGGAGTTGACCGATCACTCTAAGGGGGGGAATGGAGGCGCCGGAGCGGTCACCCCAGGTGTCGGATGCGAGTCGGAACTGCCCGTCGGCAGGCGCTTCACGCCCCCCGAGACGGATCAACCGCTCACGACGTCCGGCTGTGTCCCCGCCGTCAACAGCCGACGGGGGCCACCCTGGGGCCCCCTGGCGGGGCTCGACAAGGCCGTGGGCCTCGGGGATCCTGGCACGCTCCAGAAGGGTGCGCCGGACCGCCTTCTGGAGGGCGCGGAAGACGGCGTCACCGTCACGGAAGCGTACCTCCGCCTTGGCGGGGTGAACGTTGACGTCGACATCGCCAGGTGGAAGATCCAGGAGCACAATAGCCAGAGGATGGCGGCCGGTGGGGAGGAACCGATGGTAGGCCTGGGTGACGGCATAGGTCAGGCTGGGATCCTGGACCCACCGTCCGTTGACGAAGACGGTGATGTACGTCCGGTTCGCCCGGTGGAACGAGGGGGGACCGATCAAACCCGCTACACGGACATCCGACTGGCCCCCCGGTATATCGGAGACGACCCTCAGGGCCTGCTCACCGATCTCCGGTCCGTAGACGGCAGCCACCACATCCCGCAACTCGCCGCTACCTGGCGACTGGAGCGCGTTCTGGCCGCTGTGATCGAGGGTGAAACGGATATGCGGGTAGGCTATGGCGTAACGAGTGACCCACTGGTCGATGTGGCGGCGCTCGGTACGGTCGGTGCGGAGGAACTTGCGCCGCGCAGGGATGTTGAAGAAGAGATTCTCTACCGTCACCGCGGTCCCTGCCGGGCGTCCGACCTCGCGGCGGATCTGAATCTCACCGCCCTCCAGACGGAGCAGGGAACCTACGGTTTCGCCGGAGGCACGAGTGGTGAAGGTCATCCGGCTGACGGAGGCGATGGATGCCAGAGCCTCCCCGCGGAAGCCGAGGGTAGCGATGCGCTCCAGATCATCGGCCGTGGTGAGCTTGCTCGTTGCGTGGCGGTGGAAGGCCAGCTCAACCTCGTCCCTGGGGACGCCGCAGCCGTCATCGACGACGTGGACGAACTCCTTACCTCCACGACGGACTCGCACCTGTATGGCGGTGGCAGCGGCGTCGATGGCGTTCTCGATGAGCTCCTTGACCACGGACGCCGGTCGCTCGACCACCTCCCCGGCGGCGATCTGCGAGGCGACCTCCTCCGATAGCACGCGAATAGGCATCCGCACCTCCGTTCGCATTGTAGCATACAAAGGCGCTGAAGCAAGACCTCCGATGACGGTCTCGCGGCGTTGTCGTGGGTGGACAGTGGTCACCTTGTGGGTAAGGATGATGAGCCGCTGGTGGCGTCTGCCAGCAAGGTGCCCGTCAGTTGGTCCTGTGAACCCGATTGAAGGAGTTGAAGGAAGGATAGATGGGTCGGGCTGACGGGGCCGATATGAGTACTTCCCCACCCTTCGATTGGCCTGTTGTCAAATCTTCGCATCTACTATATGATAATGCTGGCTTTAGTAGCGGAACTACAAGGAACTTGCGAGGAAAGTATGCTAGAGAATTTCTTCCAGCCGGATTCAGTTGCTGTTATTGGAGCATCAAGAGACCCCGAGAAGCTGGGCTTCGCCGTCTTGAACAATCTGAAAGAAGGTGGTTACGAGGGCCGCCTCTATCCCATCAACCCCAAGGCCGAGGAGATCCTGGGGTTGAAAGCGTACGAGTCGGTCCTCGATATTGAGGACCCGGTCGGGCTGGCGATCATCGTGGTCCCCTCCAAGATCGTACCGCACGTGCTGCGGGAGTGCGGCGAGAAGGGCATCTCTGCCGTTGTGATCATCACCGCCGGTTTCCGGGAGGCAGGGCGGGAAGGCCTGGAGCGCGAGCGGGAGTTGCTGGATATCGCCAAAGAGTACGATCTCCGTGTCATCGGTCCGAACTGCCTGGGCGTGATCGACACGGATACGCCGCTGAACGCCACCTTCGCCGCCGGAATGCCGCCCAGCGGTCCCATCGCCTTTATGTCCCAGTCGGGCGCCCTGGGCACGGCGGTGCTCGACATAGCGATGGCGGGACGGATCGGCTTCTCCAAGTTCGTCAGTCTGGGTAACAAGGCTGACGTGAGTGAGACGGATCTGCTGAAAGCCTGGGGGGAGGATCCGAGCTCGCGCGTCATCCTGATCTACGTCGAGGGATTGCCCGACGGGCAGGAGTTTATGCGGGTGGCGCGCGACGTCACGCGGAACAAGCCGGTGGTAGCGATCAAGTCCGGCGTGACGAAATCGGGCTCGCGGGCGGTCTCCTCGCACACCGGCAGTCTGGCCGGGTCTGAGGAGGCCTATGTGGCGGCTTTCAAGCAGGCAGGAGTGACGCGCGCCGGATCGATGGAGCAGGTCTTCGACTACGCGCTGGGCTTCGCGTATCAGCCTCTTCTGCGGGGGAACCGCGTGGGCATCGTCACGAACGCAGGTGGACCCGGCATCCTGGCCACCGACGCGGTGGAGCGGGCCGGGTTGGAGATTCCACGGCTGAGCGGTGAAACGGTGCAGGCACTCAAGGAGTATCTGCCGGGAGCTGCGAGCGCTGCGAATCCGGTGGATGTCCTGGGGGACGCCCTGGCCGATCGGTATGAACACGCCATCAAGCTGGTGCTGGACGATTCGAACGTGGACAGCGTGATCGTCATCGTCACGCCCCAGGCCATGACGGAGATCGAGAGTACCGCTCACGTTGTAGGACAGCTGTCGCAGGAATCCGACAAGCCGGTGTTGGCGTGCTTCATGGGCGAATCTCGCATCGATGCGGGCATACGCATTTTGCGAGAGTACGACGTGCCGAACTATCCGTTCCCAGAGCGGGTAGCGCCGGCACTGGCAGCCATGGAAAGCTATCGACGAGAGAAGGACCGACCGGTGTTCGAACCGGAGCCCTGTGAGGTCTGTCAGCCACCGGTGCGAGAGTTGTTCTCTCAGGTGCGCGAACAAGGGCGGGTCTCGATCGGCGACGCGGAAGCGCGCGAGGTGCTGGAGGCGTACGGTTTTCCGGTCCCCGAGTCGTATCTGGCTGAGACACCGGAAGAAGCGGTGGAGATGGCGGAGCGTATCGGGTACCCGGTAGTGCTCAAGATCGCCTCCCCAGATATTCTGCACAAGACGGACGTGGGCGGTGTGAAGTTGAATGTGAACTCCCCGGGAGATGTGAGGGATGCGTTCGACCTCATCGTCTACAGGGCCAGTCGCTATGTGCCCGATGCCCGGGTGTGGGGCTGTCTGGTGCAGGAGATGGTGAGAGAGGGTCGCGAGATTCTGGTGGGCATGAACCGCGATCCGCAGTTTGGACCGCTGGTCGCCTTTGGTCTCGGAGGCATCTACGTCGAGGCTTTGAGGGACGTGGCCTTCCGCATCGCTCCCTTCAGCCAGGAGGAGGCTCGGGAGATGATCGGCGAGATCCGGTCGTACCCGCTGCTGGCGGGGGTGCGGGGTGAATCGCCGGCCGATCACGAGGCTATGGTGGACGCGCTGATGCGAGTCAGCCAACTCGTGACCGACTTCCCCGAGATTGTGGAACTCGATATCAACCCGTTGACAGTCTTCGACGAGGGGCAGGGAGCCGTGGCGATCGACATGCGCCTGGTGCTGGAGTCAGAGTCGAGTTAGACCTATCTGCCCGTATGATTGGGAAAAGGAGCAACCTATGAAGGCGTTGTATGTAACATCGATCGAGCCCTTCTCCGGCAAGACAGCGGTCTGCCTGGCGCTGGGGAGGCGGTTCAGGCGCGAAGGGTACAAAGTGGGCTATTTCAAGCCGCTGTCGACGCAGCCGTGGGAGCCGGCTCCAGGCCGCGCGCTGGACGAGGATGCGGACTTCGTTCGGCGAACGCTGGAGTTGGAGGAGTCCACGGAAGAGCTGACAGGGGTATTGCTCACCCCGTCTCTCGCCCGGGAGATGCGGTGTGGCTGTGCGGATCGCGATCTGATGGCTGAAGTGAAGCCAGCCTACGAGAAGGCCAGGGCTGGCAAAGAGATCATGCTGGTGGAGGGGGGAAGCTCCCTGAGAGAGGGCCTGAGCCTGGGGCTCGACCCGAGGAGCGTCACAGAGGCACTCGACCTGTCCGCGCTGGCGATCATCCGCTATCGGAACCGGATTAACCAGGGAGATGACTGCATAGCGGCCTACCAGCATTTGTACGATCACCTGGTGGGCACGATGATCAACGCCGTGCCAAGGAGCGAGCTGAAGCTTTCATTGAAGATCTGCACCCCCTGCCTGGAGCAGCAGGACATCCGCGTTCTGGGCACGATTCCGTTCCAGGAGGAACTGCAGGCGATCAGTGTGGGCGAACTGGCGGATGTGCTGAAGGCCGAGTTCCTGGCACGGAAAGATAAGGCGGACGTGCTCATCGAGCGATTCGTGGTGGGCGCAATGGGAGTGGACCAGGCGTTGCCCCGAATCCGGCGGGTGCCCGGCGCCAAGGCCCTGATCACAGGAGGCGACCGATCTGATATGCAGCTGGTCGCGCTGCAGACGGCGACCCGATGTCTGATCCTGACGGGGAACCTGCGTCCCATGCCGGAGGTGATACGTCGCGGAGAGGAGATCGGTGTGCCCATTCTCCTGGTGCGCCAGAACACACTGGAAACGGTGGAGCAGATCGAACAGGTCTTCGGGAAGACGCGGTTGGGTCAGGAGACGAAGCTGGAAGCCTTTGAGGCCCTGTTCGCCGAGCATTTCGACTTTGAGCGTCTTTACGGGTTGATGGAGCTTTCGTAGTCGGGGGCAACTGGGCCAATGGAGGGAGTGGAGGAGCTATGATAACGACGGAAATCGAGGCGATTATCGCGAGTGAGATTCTCGATTCACGCGGGAATCCGACGGTGGAAGTAGAGATTATCCTGGCCGACGGAACCTGGGGACGGGCCGCCGTCCCCTCGGGCGCATCGACAGGGGTGCACGAGGCGCTGGAGCTGCGCGATGGTGATGAGAGCCGCTACGGAGGCATGGGGGTCGGCAAAGCGGTAGCGAGCGTGAACGATCTCATCGCTCCGGAGCTGATAGGGTGGCACGTGACCGATCAGACCGGAATCGACGCCATCATGCTGGAGCTGGACGGCACGCCGAACAAGGAGCGGCTGGGCGCGAACGCCATTCTGGGTGTATCGCTGGCGGCGGCGAAGACGGCGGCCAACACCCTTCAGCTGCCGCTGTACCGGTACATCGGGGGGTTATACGCCCACGTGCTTCCGGTGCCAATGATGAATATCCTCAACGGCGGTAAGCACGCGATGGACGGCCCCGACCTTCAGGAGTTCATGATTGTGCCCGTAGGGGCACAGAGCTTCGCCGAAGCTCTCCGGTGGGGAACCGAAGTCTATCACACGCTGAAGGCCGTGCTCAAGACTCAGGGCAAGTCGACCAGCGTTGGCGATGAAGGAGGCTTCGCGCCGAGTCTGGACAACAACGAGGCGGCGATCGAGATCATCCTGGAGGCTGTGGAGAAGGCCGGGTACACAGCCGGAGACGACATGGGGATCGCGCTGGATCCCGCAGCCAGCGAGTTCTTCGAGGACGGCTCGTATGTCCTGAAGAAGGAGGGCCGGGAGCTGACGGGGGCTGAGATGGTCGAATTCTACGCCGACTGGGTTGAAAAGTACCCCATCATCAGCATTGAGGACGGCCTCGACGAGGACGACTGGGACAGCTGGGTCCTGATGATGGAGCGGCTGGGGAGCCGCGTCCAGATCGTAGGCGACGATCTGCTGGCGACTAACACAGAGCGGGTGCAGAAGGCGATCGACCTGGGGGCGTGCAATTCACTCCTCTGCAAAGTGAACCAGATCGGTACGCTGACGGAGGCGATTGCCGCCGTTGAGCTGGCGCAGCGATCAGGCTGGACGGTGGTGGTGTCGCACCGCTCGGGCGAGACGGAGGATGCCACCATCGCCGATCTGGCGGTCGCCCTGAACACCGGCCAGATCAAGACGGGGGCTCCGTGCCGATCGGAACGAGTGGCAAAGTACAACCAGCTGTTGCGCATTGAGCAGGAGCTAGCGGAGGAGGGAGCATACCCCGGGCTAGCTGGGTTCACCAACCTACGGTAGAGGAACTGGCCTCGTCTGCGCGGTCGCGTACCCGGCCAGACTTCGGGGCAAGCTAAAGACTGCACGCATCAGAGCCCCGCAGCGAGTAGAAGGCTGCGGGGCAGTTCATACCAGGCCAGGAGGGCCCGCCATGACACGAACAAAGATCGTATGCACCATCGGGCCAGCGACGAACAGCCCGGAGAAGATGCGTTCCCTCTTGCAGGCGGGGATGAACGTGGCCCGCATCAACTTCTCCCACGGTGATCACGTTACCCACAGTGAGTCTATCGCCACGCTCAGAGAGGTAGCGGAAGAGGAGAGGTGCCTGGTGGCCATCATCGCCGATCTGCAGGGGCCGAAACTGCGCGTCGGTCGGATCGAGGACGAGCCGATGACACTGCGGAGGGGGGAGTTGGTCACGCTCTCGCCACCCCCCGTATCGGGGGGTAAGGACGAGATTCCAGTGCCCCATCCGGAGCTACTTCGGGACCTGACTGCAGGGCAGACCGTGCTTCTGGACGACGGCGATCTATCGCTGACGGTCGAGAGACGCGGAGAAGGAAGCCGCCTGAAGGCTCGAGTGGTGACGGGGGGAGATCTCACCTCCCATAAGGGGATCAATGTGCCGGGTGCTCAACTCTCGTTCTCGTCCCTCACGGATAAGGATAGAGAGGACGCGACATTCGCGCTAGAGTGCGGGGTGGACTACTTCGCGCTCTCATTCGTCCGCCGGGCTGCCGATGTGCGCGAGCTCCGCCATTTCCTCCGCTCTCGAGGAGCCGAGGACCCGTCGATCATCGCCAAGATTGAGAAGCCGGAGGCTCTTACCGATTTTGACCAGATTCTGGCCGAATCGGATGCGATCATGGTGGCCCGAGGAGACCTTGGTGTGGAGACACCGGCGGAGGAGGTGCCATTCCATCAGAAGCGCCTGATTCGGGCCTGCAATCGAGCCGGCAAACCCGTCATCACAGCCACCCAGATGCTGCAGAGGATGATAGAGCATCCGCGCCCGACACGGGCTGAGGCGTCAGACATTGCGAATGCCATATTGGACGGCACGGACGCGGTGATGCTCTCGGGAGAGACCGCTATAGGTAAGTACCCCATCAGAGCGACAGAGACGATGGCGACCATCTGCGCCAACGCGGAGGTCCATCTCCCCAGAAGCCGGCAGGGAGACAGCGGAGGCAGCTGCTACGATGTGACGACGGAGGCCATCAGCCTGAGTGCCGTCGAAACCGCCACGGAGGTTGGCGCCCGGGCCATCGTCACGGCAACCATGTCCGGCACCACCGCACGAATGGTGGCGCGGCACCGGCCGGCGGTCCCCGTCGTGGCCGTGACGCCGAATGTGACCACACTCTATCGATTGGCCCTGGTGTGGGGAGTGATCCCCGTGGAGGTCCCCGAGTTCACCACGACCGACGAGATGGTGGAGATGATGGTAGAGGCCGCCCGGAAGAGAGGCCTGGTGGCTTGGGGCGATTCGGTGGTCCTCACGGCGGGCATTCCCTTCGGCCACGTTAAGAAGACGAACATGCTCAAAGTCCACGTAATGGGAGAGAGCCGGATGATCTGAGAGGGGCCTGGCTCCGAGAAGCGCGCGGGGCCGAGCGGGCAACAGATCCTTCGTTAGCGAGAGCCGGGCTCGAGGGTCAATGGTGGCGCCACGGGCATGGTCAGTCGAAGCGCCGCCGGAGGCAGCTGCTACACCTCTGCAACCGCCAGGTCCTCTGGACGGGACTGTTCGTCCGAGGCGGAGACAGGCTCAAGGTCTTGACGGGCAACACCAGAGCCGCAATACGGACAGAGGGACCAGTGGAGGCGGAGAGCGTTTCCGCAGGCCGGGCAGGCCCTCTTGAGACGGGTGTGACAACCGGGGCAATAGAGGAAGCTGTTGTCTGCCCGCTGCCCGCAGTTAGGGCACTGCTCCGGTTCCTCAATCGTCTGCAGTAAGGCCTCCTGCTCAAGGGAGTGCTCGTAAGCTTCCTCAAGGGTCTCGCGCGGGCGAAGCATCAGGTAGACGACCAGCCCAATGATGGGCAGTGCCAGCACCAGGACCGTGGCCAGGATCTGGGCCAGGGGATCGCGGGATCGGGCACGCATGTCCCGGAACGTCCAGATGGCCATGCCCCCGAGCAACGCGATGGTCACCGCTCCACAGACCGTCGATAGGACCGTCAGTATGGTTGGGATGTATTCCAGAAGGATCTCCATTGATTGCGCACTCCCTGGTTCGCTGCCCGGCTCGTGACGCGCTATTATACCATCGCCCGGTGGAGCAGCAAGCGATGGCCGGATTCGGAGAGGGTGATGGACCCTGCTCCGGGTACTTGAGGGGGGCGAATCGTCGGGGCAGGGGCAGCACGTGCACCCAGAAAGAGCTCGTCCAGTTACGAGCTTCTCCTGTTAGGAGCTTGTCCTTGACAACGGGGGTGAGCTGTGGTACTCTCCCCAGCCGATTCGGTGACCGATCCATCCTCTCCACCAGACAAGGCAGACTGCACCCAATTCCCGCGGCTGGAAACGTGATGGCAAGCCTGAGCTCTAGACGAGTGTAACGGAGATTGAGGGAAATATGGCCGTGTTGAATGCGTCGGGGCAGCATAGACCGACGATCGTTGTTCCCACATACAATGAGGCGGAGAATGTCGGACCGATGGTCGAGGCCTTGCTGGCACTAGATCTGCACGAACAGAGCGTCCTGATCGTGGACGACGCGTCGCCGGACGGGACGGGCCGTATCGCCGACCAGCTGGCGGATCAGTACCCAAGCCGCGTGCACGTGCTCCACCGGCTGGGCCAGCGAGGTCTCGGGCGGGCTTACGTGGATGGGTTTCGCTGGGCGCTGGATCACGGAGCTGAAGCCGTGGTCCAGATGGACTGCGACTTCTCCCACGCGCCCAGGGATGTGCTTCGGCTTGTTGCTCCCCTTTCGGAATACCACGTCGTTATCGGTTCGCGGTATGTGGAAGGGGGCGAAGTGGCGGAGGACTGGAGGCTGGGGCGCGAGGTCCTCTCCTGGTGGGCGAACCTATACACACGGCTGATTCTGAGGTGCCCGGTCCGCGACATCACCGGCGGCTTCCGGGCGTGGCGTCGCGACGCCCTGGAAGGGATCGACTTGAGCGCCATTGGTTCTCAGGGGTACATCTTCCAGGTGGAGATGGCTTACGTGGCAAGCCGGCTGGGATACCGGATGGTAGAGGTCCCGATCTACTTCGCCGATCGTCAGCTCGGAGCATCGAAGATGAGCATGCAGGTCAAGCTCGAGGCGGCGTTGGGGGTGTGGAGGATCTGGTCGCGTCATCGTCATCTGAGACCGGGCGACCGCGCGTCGGTATGATCCGGAAGAGACTGCCCGATCTGGGCGTCCTTGCCCTCCTGTTTCTGCCCCCCCTGTTCCTCTTCGCCCCGGTTGTTCTGGGTTCAAGGACCCTTGTCCCCGCGGACATCCTGTTCTCATTCGAGCCTTTCCGTGTTGGGGCCGACGCATTTGGCATCTCACATCCCCACAACCATCTGCTGGGCGATCTTATCCTGCAGAACTACGCCTGGAAGCAGTTCCTTATCGAGGCCATACAAGGTCTGGAGCTACCTCTTTGGGATCCGTATCTCTTCTCCGGACATCCATTCCTGGCTAACGGACAGCATTCAGCGCTCTACCCGCTGAGCGGCGTCTTCTACGTGCTGCCCCTGTGGCGCGCTTACGGCGTGTTCACCTGGCTCCAACTGGGGTTGGCTGGCTGCTTTACCTACCTGTTCGCCCGTGTACTGGGAACGGGGCGCCTGGGGGCGCTGATCGCAGGGATCACGTTCCAGTTGAGTGGGTTCATGACCGTTTCGGTGGTGCACCCCATGATCATTGCTGGGGCTTCCTGGCTGCCCTTCATCCTGGCTATGGCAGAACTGGTGGTGCAGCGGAGGCCAGCATGGGGCGGGTCCCCCACGTCGTTGCCGTGGGTTCTGCTGGGGGCGGGAGGCCTGGGTTGCCAGATGCTGGCGGGCCACGCTGAGAACACCTACTTCGTGCTCCTGGTCACCGGGCTGTACGCAGCGTGGAGACTGGGCGGCAAAGCGGTATCCAGCCGGCCCCGATTGTCGGGCGGGTGGCGAGAGACGGCAGATACGGTCTTGCGTCCTGCCAGGTGGCTCCTGGTGATGGTGGTCCTGGGGCTGGCTCTGGGCGCGATTCAGTTCGTGCCGCTGTATGAGGTCGCGGCCACGAGCTTCCGCGGCGGCGAGGGGGCAGCCAGCCTGAGCCAAGTGCGGGAATGGGCCTATCCTCTCCGGCGTGTGATTGCGTTTGGCATCCCCAACTTCTTTGGGAATCCAGCCCACGACAGCTTCTTCGATCTCTTCTCCTGGGAGCACACGGCAGCGCTGCGCCATGAGGACGGTCAGTACGTCTACTGGGGGATCAAGAACTACGTGGAGGGGGGAGCTTATCTGGGTCTGCTCCCGTTGTTCCTCTCGTTCATCGCCGTACTCAGATGGCTCAAGTCTCTGGGCGCGGGAATTGTGGCTCGGATCTCGCGAGAGTCTGGTAGAGTGGTTTCTGGAGGCGGGAAAGGGGGGCACGCGGTCCCCTTCTTCACTTTCCTGTCTCTCTTCTCTCTGGGCTGCATCTTTGGGACGCCTGTGTATGCGCTGGTGTATGGGTTGCCGCTGCTCAAACAGTCTCATTCTCCGTTTCGCTGGGTCTTCCCGCTGACGCTAGCCGTGGCGGTCATGGCGGCTTTTGGGGTGGATGCGGTACAGAGAAGCCGGAACCGAGTTCGACCATCGAGGTTGGGGGCCCAAAGCCTGAGACGCCGGATTCGTCACCGCTTTCTCCTCGGCACCGGCCCTTCGCTGATCTCTGCCCTGGCTGGCTTGGCCTTCTGGGGAGGAGTTATCACGCTGACCGGCCTGGCTCTGAGTCGTATCCTCTTCGTACAGATCGAGCCAATGGTGGAGTCCACCTTCCTATCGCTGACCGGAGCCCGGACTGCCTTTGCGGATCATCGCGACTTTTACTCGTATCAATGCGTGTGGGCAGCCGTGTTCGGGCTGCTCCTGGTGGCTACTGGCATCGTCCTGCGTACGAGCCGTTCTCGCGCATCGATGGTGGGCATACCGATCTGGGAGTACGCAGCGGTAGGACTCCTGGTGATCGATCTCATCACACCTACGGCGGGGTTCTTCCCAGCCCTCGATCCGGCAATGCTCGAGTACACCCCCCCGGTGGTTGAGTTCCTGCAGGAAGACCACTCGGTCTGGCGGTATGCTGCCTTCACCCCGCCGGGGACGACGAAGACGATGAGGCCCAACGTAGGGATGCTCTACAATCTCCAGACGGTTGCGGGGTACGACTCACTGTTTGGCGCCCAGTATCGCGATTTCATGGAGCTGATCGAGCCACAAGACGAGACGCAGTACAATCTGATCGCTTCGTTCCGCGAGCACAGGAGTCTGGACAGCCCTCTTACGGACCACCTGAATGTCAAGTACATCATCACGGAGGCGACGATAGCGAGTCCCAGATTCGACCTGGTCTATCAGGATGACGCCGTCCGGGTATATGAGAATCTGGGCGTGATGCCGCGGGCCTTCACGCTGCCGAGGTCCGCAACGGTGAAGACGGCAGACTTCGGGTCTGCGGTGCAGGTCTACGACCCCCGTCACTATGTGATATTGGAAGACGCGACGTGGACAGGGAATGCGGAAGGAGCGGCCCCGGGTTCGCACGTTGCACAGACTGTGTCTAGCTACACGATCAACGAGGTTATCGTGGAGACGGAGACCAGTGGGCCGAGCTGGTTGGTCCTGGCGGACACCGCCTTCCCCGGCTGGAAGGCCTTCGTTCAGCCCGCAGGTGCGGGCGGCGGGGAGGAGCAGGAAGTAGAGATCCATCGTGTGAACGGG
>SKLM01000123.1 GCA_007123205.1 Thermoflexales bacterium | reverse complement strand
CCAGCAGAGCCTGCGGGATAATCAGCAGGGGGATGAACTGGACCACCTGGAACTCGTTGCGGGCGAAGGCGGATGCGAGTATTCCGAGGTTGACGCCCACCACAGCCAGCACGGCCACGATCACGAACAAGAGAGCCAGGCTTCCCAGGTAGTTGATGCGCAACACGCCAATGGTGAAGAAGAGGATCACCGCCACCTGGAGCAGGGCGAAGAGACCTAGCCCGACCATGTACCCCAGGACGATCTCGAAACGGACCGCCGGGGTGGCCATCAACCGCTCGAAAGTGCCCTGGGTGCGCTCGCGCAGGAACGAGACGCAGGTTA
Source organism: Thermoflexales bacterium (assembly GCA_007123205.1). Lineage (GTDB taxonomy): Bacteria > Chloroflexota > Anaerolineae > B4-G1 > B4-G1 > SKLM01. The sequence goes on along the minus strand of SKLM01000123.1, from coordinate 7,116 downwards.
GTAGAAAGACGAAGAAGAGGGCCAGGAACGCGATGTAGACCGGAGCGATGAAGTCGAAGGTGTCGAACTGGGGCCCAGCGAAGAGGTAGGTCGCGTGAACGGTCACCGGGAGATCGGCGGGGTCTTCGACGGTGGGCGCGTCCACGCCGGGGGCCCTCAGCGCGGCCAGGGTCCTCATCGCTGCCTCGGTCACACGAGCCCTGAGGATGGCGCTCCGCTCCGGGTGCGAGCCTTCCAGCCGCAGGTCCAGGGCCACTTGCTGGTCGCGAAGGAACGTGGCAGTAAGATCCTCCGGCAGGATGAGCACGGCCTCGACCGAGCTGCTGCGAAGCTGGTCGTCCACCTCAGGGCGTTCAAGGGCGACGAGGTCGAAGGCGCCGCCCCTGACCAGGCTCTCCACGATCCGATCACCGAGACAGAAGTCACCGACCAGGGGTATGGAGCGTCCCCGGTCCTCGTTGACCACTCCCAGGGCGAGCGGCTTAGGCTCCGAGCGGAACAGGACTGCCCCGAGGGCCAGCACCAGCATGGGGACGAACACCAACAGGGCCACCGTGCGCAGGTCGCGCCCGATCTGGCGCACGACGCGGCCGGCCAGGATGGCAACCCGACGAAGGCTCACGCTGTCTCACCTCCCGCGATGTGGAGAAAGGCTTCCTCCAGGGTGGTCGTGCCGGCGGCAGCCTGGAGCTCGACGGCGCTCCCCTCGGCCAACAACTGTCCCTGGCGCAGCAACCCCAGACGGTCACACCGTTCCGCCTCGTCCATCACGTGGCTGGAGATCAGCAGGGTGACCCCATCATCAGCCAGCCGACGGAAATAGGACCAGAACGTGGCGCGCAGCTGCGGGTCGATGCCCACGGTCGGTTCATCGAGGAGGAGCAGGCGTGGCTGATGCACCAGCGCACAGGCCAGCGACGTCCGCTGCCTCATCCCGCCGGACAGGGTGCGCACCAGATCGTGCGCGCGAGGTTCTAGATCCACCAGCGCGATCACCGCGTCTACCTGCGATGGGTCGAGCCGGCCGCACATAGCAGCGAAGAAACCGATGTTCTCCCGGACGGTCAGATCGGCGTAGAGGGCGCTGGCCTGGGGCATGTAGCCTACCTGGGCCAGCACTGCCTTGTTGGGCATAGTGTGGCCCAGGACGATGGCTTCTCCGGCCGTCGCTCGCTGCAGGCCGACGAGCAGCCGGATCAGGGTGGTCTTCCCCGAGCCGTTGGGGCCGAGGAGGCCGTAGATCTCGCCGGCCCGGACAGACAAGTCGACCCCATCCACAGCCCGGATGGAGCCAAAGTGCTTGTGCAGCTCTCTGGTCTCAACCGGTGTCCTCAAGTGTCCCTCTCAACCATCGGATGCGCTCACTGTCTCTCCTGTCACTCGTGCAGCTGCCCGATCGCGGCGCGGCCCGCGCCTGGGCGCGACGACGCGAGCACAGGGTCGGGCAGGGAGCCAGGGACTCGCCGCTTCAGGCGGCATCGAACCCCAAGCGGGGGATGACGTCCCGGTACGCCACCGCGATCTGCTCCCGGGTGAGCCCCATCTCGGCCAGCGAGTACTCGTGCCGGCTCTCGTACCGCCGGGCCTTCTCTACCTCCTCCTGAACCGCCGCGGCGTACTGCGGGGTGATCTGGAAGTCGAAACCGGCGTAGATGCAGGTGATGGGCCCGTCGAGGTCCTTCACCAGATCATCGTACTTCACCACCAGATAGCTGGATGCCGGTCCCTGCTCCAACTGGCGGATGGTATAGGCGTACCAGTGCTTGGTCATCGCCAGCGTGGACTCGCGAAACGGGTGGGCCTCCAGGGGTCGCAGAAGGTGCGCCACTGGAAGGTTAACAGGCTCATCAGCGATGGGACCAGCTCCATAGGCGCACGGGTCGTGTAGATGAACTTGGCGTCAGGGAACGTCTCCTGGAGCGTCGCGACGCGGCCGCTGTTCGCCGGGGACTTGGAGAGGAAGCGTTTCGTCGGCCCTTGTGGGTCCAGCGTCCGCTGTATCAAGCGCCGGTAGAAGGCCATGAACCGTTTTCTCTCCGCCTGACCGACCTCGGTGTCGAACATGACGTAGCGGCCAAACTCGTCCATGAAGGGGAAGGCGAACACCAGGTGGATGGCCGAGAAGATGGGTACCAGATTGAACTCGTCCTCCTCGGGCTCGTGGAGCCGGATCCTGTGGTACCGGTCTGAGCGCCGGAAGGCCCGTTCCTGCCAGGCCAGAACGAGCTTCCGCACCGGGCTGCCGAGTCCCCGGTCGAGGCCCATGGCAGCTCGCACGAGCTTCCTCTGGATGATGGAGGGTGCGAGCAGCATCTCCCAGAGTCTGGCGCAGGCGAAGGTCTGGTCATCGCGGGCCAGCACACGCAGCAGGTGGGTTGAGCCGCTGCGGGGGTTCCCGACGATGAACACGGGCTGGCGCAGCTGGATCTGGCGGAAGCCGGGGAAGAGCACGTGGTCCAGCCCGAAGCAGATCCAGTTGATGAGCCGGGTGGGGATGAACAGGGCGTAGAAGGCCAACAGGTGCCCCACGCGTCTCCACGTGAGCCGGGCATGCGTCGCATGCGACTCAGACAGCGAGAGATAGGTGAGCCGAAAGAAGAGGGCGAAGTTGAACTCCATGTTCACGTTCCTGATGGGTCCGATGGGCGCCAGCGTGTTTCCGCTCTTGTCCCCAGTCTCGCCCGAAGTGTGCGGACGGTGTCTCCTATGGACAAAGTCGCCGGGCCACTACCCCTGGTAGCGCACGCGCTGCGCCAGCCACGCCAGAAGGACACCCAAGGAGATGATCAGGATCACCAGGACCCCAAGCTGCCAGGCCACATCGGTCAGGTGCGCGCCGTGCTGAGAGATTTCGATCACCGGCTGGATCAGGTAGTAGGTGGGAAACACCCTGCCAATCCACTCGGGAATCTCCGGGAACATATGGACCACTGCCGGAGCGTAGAGGAGCAGGCCCGTCACCTTGAGGGTGGCGAACAGCGAATTGATGTCCTGGACCAACATCCCTATCAGAATGCCGAGCTCGGCGGCGAGGATCGCGCCCAGCGCCAACACCCCCGCCAACAGCGCCGTGCTGGTGCCCAGGGCGCGGTTCAGTGCCAGGATCACCAGCGCCATCAACGTGCTGATGACCACGCCGACCAGGCCTTTGGCCACGTAGATGTCGCCCATCGTGGCCGGGGTGACGGCGAGCGCTGCCAGGGTGCGCCGCTGTTTCTCCGTCACGAGGGACGAGGCCGGGATCATGGTTCCTCCGAATATGACGGCCATCATGACTACGAAGGGCAGCAGCCGGTCCTCCCAGGGCAGGACCGGGGACTCGCCCAGCACCGTGGTGACGATGTCGACCGGTGACGTCTGCCCGGCGATCTGGCGTACCCACACGCCCAAGGCCGCTCCCAGCGCGGCGCGGTCCTTGAGCATGCTCTCGCCCCAGATGTAGGCAATCATGGTGGTTGCCTGGCCGCTCGAGACCCGCTCATCAAAGTCCGGAGGCAGCACCACACCGACATCGACTTGGCCCAGCGCGGTGGCTTCCCTCAGGGCGGCGTCGCTGGCATATGGTTGAAGTGTGAATGCGTCCATCGCCGCTGCCGAATGGACAAGCTGTGAATCGCCGGCGTCCGCGATACCAAGGCGCGGCTTCTCCTCGAACAGCGTACCAAAGACCAACAGGAGCACAAAACTCATCAGTAGCGGGACAATCACGGCGAAGATGAAGACGAAGCCCTTCGGGCCTTTACCCACTTCGCGGAAGAGGAGGATGCCAACTCGTCGGGGATTCATCGGAATTTCCGCTTCAGCACCACCACACCCAGCGCCATAAACACGGCCGCGTAGAGCAGCAGTATTACCAGGTTATGGGCTACATCGCCCCAGGAAGCACCAAAGCCGATGGTGCGGTAGATGGTGTCCACCAGGTAATAGGAGGGGATCAATTTGATCCAGCGTGAGGCTGAACCGGGCACGATAACGGTGAAGGTGGGCAGGACGAGCAGCAGAATTCCGAGTATGCCCCAGCCCATCACCGACATCAGATCCCGCCCGGTGGAGGCGACCAGGAAGGCGACCCCCGTCACCAGCGCTGCCCCGAAGAGGAGCGCTGTGAGGATCAGCAGCGGTTGGTGAACCAGTCCACCCGTGATCCCTATCAGCAGGACGACCTGGGCAAAGGCGAAGAGTGTTCCGAACACCCCCTTGCCCGCGAACAGGCCAACCATCGTCAAGGGTGTGACCAGCAGAGCCTGGATCGTCCCCGTTTCAACCTCAGTGGCGATCAAGCTGGCCAGGCCCACGCACTCGACCATCAGCACAAAGACGGTCAGCATAGGCAGCATGCGCTGGCGGGGCGCGACCTGCTGGCCCGCCATATCGGGGCCGAGCACGATCTCCGTCGTGTCGATGTTCAAGCCCTGTCCGCTGATGGCAAAGGCAAACTCGTGCAGGATCACCTCATACATCTCCACGAACTCTGCCGGTACAACGGGCGAGATGAAGAGCTGGACGGCCACCCCTTCACCGCGGCTCAGTCGAGTCAGCAGATCATCGGGGAAGGCATAGCCTGCCGGGACATCGCCGTGCTCCACAGCTTCCCGGAGCGAATCGACCGAATCGGAGCGGTAGAATCGCACCTCCCCCTTGTCCAGCAGCGCTTCCAGCGCGGGCGGCATGTCGGCCGCGTACAGGGCCAGCTCCAGCGTCTCATCCACCGTGCCGGGCAGGAGGAAGTAGAACACGATGTAGGACACCAACCCCAGGACAGTGAGCATCGCAAAGAGACGGTTGGAGAAGTATAGCTTCAGATCCTTGCCGATCAGGGCGCAGACTATCCTGACGTTCATCAGACCAATGGACTGCCGGTGAGCTGGATGAAGATATCCTCCAGCGTGGCTTCTTCGCTGTGGATGGTTACGACCTTCTCTCCGCGGAAGAGGGCCTCTATCTCAGCCGCCGTTTCGCGGCGGCCCAGGACCAGCTCTCGCACCTCCAGGTTGCCATCGGCCCCTTCCACTTCGGCTCGAACCGTGCGCTTGCCGTACCGCTGCTTGAGAGCGTGCGGGGTATCGAGCGCAACGATCCTGCCCTGGTCGATAAAGGCCACCCGCTGGCAGAGGGTGTCGGCTTCGTGCATGTCGTGGGTGGTGAGGAAGACGGTGGCACCGCGGCCCTGCTCCTCGAGGATCAGGTTGCGGATGGCACGAGCCGATGTGGGATCGAGGCCCTCCGTGGGCTCATCGAGGAAGAGCACTCTCGGTTCATTGACGAGGGCCCGGGCCACCATCAGCCGCTGCTTCAGGCCTTTGGAGTACCCTCCGACCTTATCCTTGCCACGACCGTCGAGCCCCACGCGCTTCAGCAGCGCCCCGGCGTCGAAGTCTCGGACGCCGAAGAGGCGGGCGAAGAGCTGCAGGTTCTCGGTACCGCTCATCGGCTCATAGAGATTCGTGTCCTCGAAGCAGATACCGATCTGGGCCTGCACTCTCTTGGGATGGCGAGCCACATCCGTGCCCAGCACCGTGGCGCGGCCCTCCTGGGGCCGCAGTTGGCCGGTGAGCATACTGACCGTGGTCGATTTGCCTGCGCCGTTGGGGCCGAGAAACCCCAGAATCTCGCCCTCCGCGACGTCGAAGCTGATATGGTCCACGGCCAGCAGTTGGCCGTACGCATAGGCCAGGTCCTCCGCGATGATGGCAGGTTGAGCCATTGCGCCTCCTTCTCCTACACCTGAACCCCGGCGGCCGGTGCAGCGGGACGACGATCGGGCCCCTGGTCGTTGGCCCGGAGCAGCCGCGGCGAGGTGGACTCAGGCCTCCGCGTCTTGGATGATGCTCTCCAGCGCCTCGGCGGCTGCATCCCGGACCTCCGGGTCCTCATCCTCCAGGGCCGCTGTAAGGGCGTCGACTGCCCGCGCGTCGCCAATCTCGCCCAGCGCCCGGGCGACCCGCCAGCGTGCGTCCTGATCCTCATCCTGGAGGGCCGCGATGAGGGGCTCGACACCCCGCTGGTCACCCGCCTCCCCCAGGGCCCATGCGGCAATCTGGGGTCGCCAGCGGTCATCATCTTCCAGGTCCGCGATGAACCGTTCCACTGCCCGCGGGTCGCCAATCTCGCTCAGGGCCTCGGCCGCGCTCCAGCGCACGTCCAGGTCCTCATCGTCGAGGGCGGCGATAAGGGGCTCGACGGCCTGGGAGTCGGCAATCTCCCCCAGAGCCTGGGCAGCCGCATCCCGTGTGGGCCCGTCCCCGTGGTGCAGGGCGGCGATGAGGGGCCGCACGGCATGCGAGTCGCCGATGGCACCCAGAGCGCCGGCAGCCGCCTCGCGCAGGTCTCGGTCCCCGTCCTGGAGGGCGGCGATAAGACCCTCCAGGGCCTGGGGGTCGCCGATCGCGCCCAGGGCCTCGGCGGCGGCGCGTCGGACATTAGAGTCCTCGTCGTCGAGGGCGGCGATGAGGGGCTCAACGGCCGGTGAGTGGCCGATCTGACCCAGGGCCACTGTCGCGGCACGGCGCACGTCCGGGTCGTTGTCCTGGAGGACGGCGATGAGGGAGCCGGCGGCCTGCGGATGGCCGATCTCGCCCAGGGCCTCGGCGGCGGCGCGGCGGACATCAGAGTCCTCATCGTCGAGGGCGGCGATGAGGGGGTCGACAGCCCGTGAGTCGCCGATCTGACCCAGAGCCGCTGTTGCGGCCCGGCGCAGCTGCCCGTCCTCCTCCCGCAGGGCTTGCGTCAGGGGCTCGACGGTTCGGGAGGATCCGATCTCACCCAGCGCCTGGGCCGCGCGGGCGCGCACCACCGAGGCGTCATCGCGGAGGGCGGCGATGAGGGGCTCAACGGCCTGGGAGTGGGCGATCTTGCCCAGCGCCCCGGCGGCGGCATAGCGGGTATCGACGTCCTGATCGTGCAGGGCGGCGGTGAGGGGCTCCAGGGCCTGGGGGTCGCCAATCTGACCCAGGGCCCAGGCAGCAGCTCTCCGCACCTTCGCCTCCCGGTCCCCCAGGGCGGCAATGAGGGGCTCCACCGCTCGAGAGTTGCCGATCTCGGGCAGCGCCCTGGCGGCAGCCCGGCGCACATCGGCATCCCGCTTGTATCCCAGGGCCTTGATCAAGCCTTTGAGGT
>SKLM01000406.1 GCA_007123205.1 Thermoflexales bacterium | reverse complement strand
GGCTTCGAGGAGTTCGCGCCCTACACCGTTGCCTTGGTGCGTCTGGAGGAGGGGCCGCTGGTGACCGCACAGCTCACAGACGTGGACAGCGAGCAGGTGAAGATCGGGATGTCGGTTGAGATGGTGACGCGCCGCATGCAGAGCGGCGGAGAGGAAGGCCCCATTGTGTACGGCTACAAGTTCCGCCCTGCGATCCAGTCTGCTGCTGTCTAATGCGACAAACGTCCAGGCCCAGCCCGCCTGGGCCAACATCTCGGCTAGTCCATCGCGCCCATGTCGCTGCGTTTCTTACTCGCACATCCGAGCCGCGCACCGCTTAACAGGAAGAGACACCTACACCTATCATCCCGGGTGATCTATGGTGTGCGCACCGCTCAGAATGGGAAGAACCCTCGCACCTGTCATCCCGAGGAGCGCCAGCTACGAGGGATCTCCGTCGTCGGCAGCGCGCCAACCCCCGACACTAGCTCCGCGCGGGCCTGCGACCCGCCCACTGCCGCAGGCAGCCCACCCCGTCTACATCAGGTATCGCCGCGCGGGCCCTTCTCGCCGTGACGGCGTCGTTCTGAGGCCGCACAGATCCAAACCAGGTGCGCAGGTGCGTCTTCACCACCTTCCGCTGCGTCTGCTGCCAGACTTTTCACGACCGACCGATCGCCTAGCCCGGCTGTGCGAGATCGGTCTGGTAACCGCGCATGCCATAACGAGGCCCGAAGCTGTCTCTCGGGCTGCTCTAGAGGTAAGTCCGCGAATAGCGTTGACCTCCCGCCGGTCGACCAAAGGGTGCCTCTGCGATGGGGACGGAACGTGCGGTTATCAGCTCTACGTTGGACAAGATTGGACAGGGGGTGTACACTCCGTTTCGGAGTCAACAGTTTTCTCTGAGCATCCCAGAAAGGAGAACAAGCGGTGCTAGAACGTATCCATTGGCTAGGTCACGATGCCATTCGCATCGACGGTCCGCGGACGATCTACTTCGATCCTTACCAGCTGGATGAGTTGCAGCCACCGGCAGACGTCATACTGATCTCCCACGAGCATCACGACCACTGCTCGCCGGAGGACGTCGCGAAGATCCAGACGGAGACGACGACAATCGTCACGGTGGCTTCCGCAGCCGAAGAGCTTACCGGCGACATACGTGTCATAGAGCCGGGCGACACGATGCACCTACCCGGAGTCGACGTTGAAGCCGTGCCGGCCTACAATGTGGACAAGTTCCGTAGCCCTGGGGAGCCGTTCCATCCTAAGCAAGCGGGCCACGTCGGGTTTGTGATCACTGTGGATGGCAAGCGCATCTACCACGCTGGGGACACCGATTTCATCCCGGAGATGGCGCAGCTCCGGGACATCGACATCGCTCTTCTACCCGTGAGCGGCATCTACGTGATGACTGCTGAGGAGGCCGTTGAGGCAGCTGAAGCCATCCAGGCGGAGGTCGCCATCCCTATGCACGTGGGCAGAGGAATCGGCTCGATGGATTCCGCCCATCTGTTCAAAGAGCAGACGGCGGTAAACGTCGTGATCTTGGACGTAGAATAGGTCCGGGGCCTGCTCGGAGAATAGCGGGGGGGCTGGCGGCTGGCGCCTCCCTGCCTACCTCCCTGGTTCCGCACCTGCTTTCCGATCATCGCAGCTCCGTGACCGGCTGACTGGCACCCACGGTCCGTGATACGGTGCTATCGGCCACTTCGGGCCCATCGTCGAGAAGGAGAAGCTATGTTGCAGGAATTCAAGCGGTTCGCGCTACGAGGAAACGTGCTCGATCTGGCCATCGCCGTCATCGTCGGTGCCGCGTTTGGCAACATCGTTACCTCATTTGTCAACGACATTCTGATGCCGCCCGTTGGAATGCTGGTGGGGAACGTGGACTTCACCGATCTCTTCATCACGCTCTCGAGGGAGAGCTACGAGAGCCTGGCGGCAGCCACCGAGGCTGGAGCCGCCACCCTAAACTACGGCGTGTTCATCAACACGATTCTCGACTTCGTCATCATCGCCTTCGCAATGTTCCTCATCGTCCGGCAGGTCAACCGGCTGCAGCGAGCGAAGGAGGAAGAGCCACAGGAACCCACGACCAAGGAATGCCCTCACTGCCTCAGCATCATCCCCATCGGCGCCACGCGTTGTCCTCAGTGCACGTCGCAGTTGGGGACGAGTTAACAAGGGGATCGCCACCGACCGCGCCGTGGAGGCCTGACCTCTCCGCTGCCAGGGCGTGGGAAGGTCGCTGTCTCCCTCGCCAGCGTTGTGACGGTCCGGGCGCGTCTACTCTGCCAACCTCGGCCTTCCCACCGCCGTGAAAACCAGCTCCGTGCCCAGGTAGATCCGATCCCCCTGCACGGGCGCGATCGTATCCTCCCGCTCGGTGCGGATTTCGACGTGTTCGGCGCCTGCCCGCCGGGCCATGCCATCGACCCTTTCCGACATGGTCCTCTCGGCGTAGTCGACAGATGCGTCCAGCGTGGGAAAATCGTGCAAGCCGTCGGGAAGATGCAGCCGGAACCGGTCTTCATCCAGAGGCTGTATCGTCACCCGTATCTGCTGGACCACGCTGCCGGTAACTGCTCCGACGGCATTTGCCACCTCTGCGTATGGGGGGATGATCAGGTCTGTGTGTAACTGCCCGGCCGTGCGAGGCATATACGCTTCCACAGGCGCGCCGATCGCCACAATTGGATGACGCAGACTGACCTGACAGCCAAGATGCGAATCGGGCCTCCGCCCCAGGGCGCGGTTCAACATCTCCTCCGCGGTCCGCTCCTGGTCCCAGTTGGCCAGCGTACCCTCATCGCTGAGCACCTTGGTCACGAGGGCCGTCGAAACCCGATCAGATACCCCGTCGATGACCCAACGACAGAAGGCTTCAGGCTCGAGGTTCGCCTGTCTGGCCAGCATCCGTGCCCCGATGCGAGACGCCTCACGATTCCACACGTCAAGACTTCCCAGAGCGTGCAGCGCATCCGTAGGAGTGAAACCGGATCGCAGCACGAGCTGCTGTGTCTCCAGACCCTTGATCCACTGACCAACTAGGGGCCCTCGTTGCGCCAGTTCGCTCACCAGTCGCGGCCCCGATTCGAGGCTGCGGAGCAGGGCGATCTTCTCCTCCGAGAGGCCCCGCTCGCTCCGCCGTTGAAGGACCACGAACTCACCGATTCGCCATCCCTCCCTGGCCTGCTCTTGCATCCGGAGCTTGTCAACCACACCTGGATGCTCCGTGGCCAGTAGACATAGCGGGATGACGCGTTGCGGCCCAATGACCAGATTGGTCCCGTTTAGACTGACGGAGCTGTCACCGCCCAGCCCAACGGTATGGGCATCGGCGGCTTCCACCATTGTGCGCCACCCTCCGACACGGGCACCCCGAGGATTCAGTATTGGGCGACCATTGTGCAGCGCGGCTATGTCCGTCGTAGTGCCACCGACATCGACAGTCCACACATCCCGACGGTCCGCCAGATGCCAGGCTCCCACTACGCTGGCCGCCGGGCCCGACAGTATCGTCTCTATCGGCCGCTCCATGGCCCAGTCAGCGCGCACCAGGGATCCATCTCCCTTCACCACCATCAACGGGGCGCGAATCCTGGCGTCACCAAGGCTCCTGCTGACAGTGGCAATCAACTCCCGCAGCAGCGGGATCAGCTGCGCGTTAAGGGCGGCCGTCGTCGCCCGCCGTACCGAATCCAGGCGTGTGCTCAGCTCGTGCCCGCAGGTGACGGGCACATCAGTCAATTCCTCAGCGATGGCCTTGACGCGCAACTCGTGCGCCGGATTATACACGCCGAAGAAAGCGGAGACCGCTAGACCCTCGATCTCCTCCCGCCAGGCCAGGATGGCCTCTCGGGCCGCATCCTCGTCCAGCAGCCGTGCTTCGTCGCCGACGACGTCGTGCCCGCCATCTACGTAGGCCAGGCGTCCTGTCGCTAACTCACCCTCCAGATCGTACTGACGGATCAGGTCTCTATCATAGCCGATGAGCACCAGTCCCACCGGCCGTCCCTGTCCCTCGACGATCGAGTTTGTCGCCAATGTAGTCGATAGAGCGACAAGCTGGATGTTGCCAGGCCCTACCACTCCCCGCTCCAACACCGCTGCCATAGCCCGTTGAATCCCAACCGACAGATCGTGGCGCGTGGTGAGCGCCTTTGCCCCCGTCAGCACCGCTCCCGTTTCGTGGTCGACCAGCGCGGCATCGGTGTAAGTGCCGCCCGTATCAATGCCCAGGACAGCTTTCATTCATCATCCTTTCGGAGGGTTGAGGACGGTCTCCTGCTTCACTCGCAGAAGTCGCCGACCTGACCTCCCTGAAGCAAGCTCATCAAACTATCTGGTGATAACGCCAGCCCTGCCTCTGGTCGCCCGGAGCTGATGATGATCTGCTCCAAGCCCAGAACCTCTTCGTCGACAAAGGGGAGTATGCCTCCCTGCCGAAACCCGATGACCGAGACGGCCCCGACGGTGTAGCCCGTGATCTGTTCCACTTCCCGCTTCGAAGCCAGGTTGACTCTCCCGGCCCCCGTGGCTGCCTGAATCTTCTCCAGGTTGAGCCTCTCGTCTCCGGGGATGACCACGAGCACATACCAGCTCTCATCACAGCGAACCAGCATGGCCTTGACCACCTGAGCCACGGGAACACCGAGGTCCTGCGCCACGCCATCCGCTGTGTACTGTTGTTCCTGATGCTGACGTACTTGGTAAGGAATGTCTTCCTGCTCCAGCAACTCCATCGGCAGGGTTCTGATAGCCACCTCATCCTCCTATGGCTTCTCGCGGGTTGTGACGCCCGTGTTACGGCTCAGGCCTGAGCGCCCTCCCCTTCGACCACGACAACAACACGACACCGGCGACCACCAACGCGGCACCGATGATCTGATCGGGCGACATCCGCTGATTCAGCAGGAAATAGGCGTAGACAGCGACGATGGGAATCTCCGCCATAGCCAGAATCCCGGCTACGCTCGCCTGGAGCCGCCCCAGGGCGAACGTGTACAGCGAAAAGGCGGCCAGCGTCGCCACGCCAATGAGGCCAGCGAACCAGAGCAGGGCCTCGGCTGACACGGGCCACGGCTGAGGGGTCAGAACCTGAAAGGGAAGCAAGGCCAGGGCACCGAAACCGAAGGCGTAGGTCAACGTGGTCGCCGGATTGTAATCTCCTCGCACGTGCTTGCCGAACAGATTCCAGCCAGCGTAGGCGAAAGGAATGCCCAGGCCTACCAGGAAACCGCCGGCTGTGATGTCCGCCTGACCCAGGACCTCAACGCCAGACGCACCGACGGTCCCCACGAAGGTCAGTAGGATTGCCAGCCATTTTCGCCTCGTCAGTGGCTCCTTCCAGATCAGCCAGGCGAAGATCGCGACAATCGCGGGCATTGCTGCCTGCTGGACCGTCGCCACCGCCGGCCCGTTGAGTAAGACGCCCAGGTTCCAGAAGACGTGGAAGATACCCAGGGTTACCCCCAGACCCACGAGCCACTTCAGATCCCGCCTCTTCGTGCGCAACCAGTCAGGACGCAGAACCCGCAGTCCCAGGAACAGAACCAGAAACGTGACCAAATCGCGCCAGAAAGCCAGGGCCAGCGCCGAAACTCCGCTGGTAGCGACGATGAACTGGACCCAGATACCCGAGGTTCCCCAACACGCGGTGGCCACTAGAACGGCCAGATACCCTACCTCATTCGATTCTTGTGCTCCCTTTTCCGTCATCGCCAGATCGGTCATACTCATCCTCTAAAGTGCCTCAGAGTGGAACGGGTGAGGGCGGGGGCTCTGTCATCTCCTCATGGATTGCCGGGAACGAGAAGCAGGCTGCTGTTCAGCAAATCCTAACAGCAAACTCAGGCGATGGCAAGCTAAGCAGCCCGCCGGGCGGCGACAAGTGCCCCGGATACCAGCCTCACCCGCCGGAGAGCGCTGAATAGAGCGGTCTCCTGACTCACGTCCATGGCCTATTCACTCTCGCTTTTGTGATGGGCCACCAAGATCTGGCGAACCTCGCCGTAGAACGCCTTGATGTGTTCGCGCATGATCTCCTCGGCTCGGTCCGCGTCGCCGCCCTCGATAGCGTCTACCAGATCCAGATGCCTTTCGACACTGCTGGCGAGCAGCGCCCCATGGGGCAACACAAGACACCACAGCCGGCGGGATAGGCCGAAGAACCGCTCCAGGGTCTGGGCAAGGTATTTGTTGTGAGTTGCCTCCGCCACCGCCTGATGGAATCGATGATCCAGATCGAATAGATGCCGGTCTTCATCTGGCGTGACTCCTGCCTGTTCCTTGCGCAACGCGTGGAGCACGACGAGATCGTCGGGCTCGGCTCGCTCCGCGGCAAGTCGCGCACTGAGCGACTCGAGTGAAAGGCGGATCTCGCTCAACTGCTCCAGGTCACCCACGTCAACATCCGCCACGTAGATCCCATGGCGTTCGGTGACCTCAACCAGGTTCTCGTGGGCTAACCATTTGAGCGCTTCGCGCACCGGTACAATGCCCATTTCCAGTTCTTCAGCCAGCCCCTGCTCGCTGACCGCTGCACCTGGCGCCAGCTCCAGCGTTGTGATCTTCTCCCAGATCAGATCGTATGCACGCTGCGCGTCAACCCCTACCAATCGCATGGACTACCTCCACATCACATAGCTCGCACCCTGTATTAGACGGGTGTCGGCCCTGCCGATACTGGCGCTACACCCGAGGTCTCAGGTCATGTGGCCAAGCGTGGATTGCCCATCGCCTTTGCCCGAACACGATACGTGTCCAAACCGTCCCTCTCCGTCTCGACAACCACCTCTGCGTTGTCAGCGCCGGAGCGCATCGCAGCACCCAGGGCCCGTTCTCCAGCGAGATCTTCCGCATAGGCTAACGCCTGAGCTAACTCCTCTTCGTCGAAATTCCTCCGCTCTTCACTGACCTGCACGTAGTAGCCCAATACCTCAAGGCCAGCGCCATCCAGCCGGGGGTAGACCAGGACCTCTTCTGTAACCATGACCGAACCGGCCACGGCGCCCAACGCGTTCGCCACCTCGTGGTGCTCGGGGAGCACCAGCTCAGTGTGGAACACCTCGGCCGCTTTCTCCAGGAAGAACTCCGCGGGCGCCCCGATACCAACGATCGGCTGGTGCAGCCGGAAGAGGGTCTCCAGGTGACGATGGGTATGGTAGATGCTGTTCAGGAAGAACCACTGCCCGATGTCATCGCCTTTCCGCCTGGTATCAGCGCCCAGCTGCAGCGATTGCTTGCTCAAGAAGGTCACTGCCGCGTGGACGATCATCTCCACAACTCGCTCCCAGACTCGTTCTCGTACCTCCTCGGGGTCCTTGAGCAGGTACTGAGCGAACACTTGAAGGGCCAACCTCGATGCCGCCACATCGTGGGGTGTGTAGCGTCCGTCCACGTGCAGCAGATCGGTCGGGGTCAAACCTGCCTTGGCGATGATCTCTTCCCGCCACAGATCGGCGACCCCGATCTGCGCAGCGTGGAGCACGTCCAGGTGTTCGATGATCTCGGGCAAGGGCTTCGGTCCACTGCTGAGGAAGGCCATCAGCTTCCGGGCTTGACCCGAGCCCAACAGCCGCTGATCGTCAGGCTCGCGGAGTAGGAACCAGTATTCGAGCCACTCCGGATTCGCCTCTGTCCAGGATCTCCGGGAGAGGGCCTGCAGGCGCACTCTCACCTTCGGATGGTCCGCTGCCAGCTGGGCCAGAGGGACAACGCGCTCCGGCCCCAGGCGGATGCTCTTCTCACGGTCCAGGGTGATGTGACTGTCACCCCCTAACGCGATCGAGAACAGATCCGCGGCGCTGACCGCCGTCCCATAGCCGCCCACCGTGGCACCCTCCTCGCTGACGGTGATCTCGCCGTCCTCAATGAGAGCCAGATCGGTGGTTGTGCCTCCCACGTCGAGCACCAACGCGTCATCCAGTCCGGAGAGGAATCGTCCCCCGATGGCGCTGGCTGCCGGGCCTGAGTGGATGGTCTCCACTGGCGTTCGAGCAGCAAACTCGTCGCTCATCAGGGTGCCGTCGCCCCGGACCACCATCAGCGGAGCATCTATCTCACGACGCTCCATCGCCCGGCGCACGGCGATCACGAAATCCTGTAGCACAGCCAGGAGCGACGCATTGAGGGCCGCGGTGGTTGCCCGCTCCACGGAGCCCAGTCTTGTGGATAGTTGATGACCCAGCACGATCGGGAGATCACAGACCCGAGAGACGGCGGCGTAGACCCGATTCTCGTGCTCCGGGTTGAGCGGACTGAAGTAGCCGGAGACGGCGATCGCCTCGACGTCGCCCCTAATCTGCCCCACCTTGTCGAGTATACCGGCCAGATCCAGGTCTTCCTTCTCCCGCCCGTATAGGTCGTGCCCTCCCGCGAAGTAGAAGTAGTTAGGCGTGGCGAATCGCTCCCCCAGCTTGAAGGAGGCGATCAGCTCCGGATCGTATCCCAGGAGCAGGAGAGCCACTCGCTTGCCCTTTCCTTCGGCGATCGCATTGGTCGCCAGCGTAGTCGACACCGATACCAGCCCGATGCCGGAAGGGTCGCGAATGGCAATGCCCTCGATTACCTTCTCAATGCCGATGGCGAAGTCGCGCTTTGTGGTCAGACTCTTGTAGGTGGCCAGCACCTCACGCGAATCGTAGTCGAGCAGCACAGCGTCGGTATATGTGCCACCGGTGTCTATCCCGAGGACCAGCTTCCGTGAGTTGTTATCCCAATCCAACGCCTCCCCCACCATCCCATGTTAGCCCCTCTTCTCCCTGCGGAGAAGAGGGGCCACGGTGAAACGTCTCAGTTGAAGCCTCTGCGAAGGAGCGCAACGTCGAGGCCACTCCTCCGCCGTTCAGGCTCACACAAACATATCGAAATCCAGCTCCTCGCCTTTGTGACGCTCGTCTGCCAACTCGCAGATCTGGCGGAGCTCCTTGTACATGTCCTCATCTATGAGCGGTTCAGTTTCCGTCTCCAGGATCTCAAGTACTCTGGCGTGGACGCGATCGCGGAACGTCTTCCGTCCAGCGAGATCCCAGTTCTCCCAGTTCTGGCGGTCCGTCAGCGGTCCCTGCCAGATCAGGTCTTTGAACCGTGTGTAGGTGTGATCGTGCTCCAGGTAATGACCACCCGGCCCAACGTCCTCGATCACATCCAACGCCTTGGTCTCATCGGTGACCGGGATGCCGCGTAGGATACGCTTCACGCGATCGACGATCTCGTTCGTGGCTACCATCATCTCCATCGAGCTGGTAAGCCCCTGCTCCAGGTAGCCGACATCGTGAATCATGTTGCCACCCGTCAGAGCGGCCGTCGTGGCGTTGAACGTGGCCTCCAGCACCGCCTGCTCATCGAACATCTTTGCATCCGAGCAGCCAGCTGTCTCGTACATGGGCACCCCCAGCCACTTGGTGATCTGGGTGTAGGCCGCGCTGAGCAATGCCATCTCCGGCGACCCGTAGCAGTAGACCGTAGTTCGCATGTCCATATTCGACATCAGGCCCCCGATGATCATCGGTGCCCCCGGCTTACGCAGCTGGCTGAGGACGATGCCGAACAGGCTCTCCGTCAGTGCCTGGACGGCTGTGCCGGCCAGAGTACATGGAGCCGTGGCCCCGGCCAGCGGACAGGGTGTGTACACAAAGGGGATGCCGTTGTCGGTGGCGAACAGCAGTTTCTGGATCACTTCCTCAGAGTGGCTCAGGGGCGACACCGGCTCAATATAAAGGGAGAAGATCGGGCCCTTCTCGAACTCCTCCTTGCCCCCGACGCGGACATAGGCCATCTCGAGTTGGTCTTGGAGCCCATCCAGATCCACGGCCGTGATGTTGATGGGTTTGGTCGTACCCTCCAGCATCGCCAGATACTGCCAACGGTCGTAAGTGCCCACATTGACGTCCTGAACAATGCCCAGGGACATGTGGAAGTCCATATTGGGCATCGCCTGCGCTATCTTGGCGAAGTTCTTGACGTCTTCATAGGTGGCCCGACGCCGCTCCCCCGTGTAGGGATCCCACGTGAAGGGCGTATCCGAACCGGCACCAAAGTAGATCTGGTTCTTGTAGAGCTCCATCCGATGCTCCCGATCGGGACCCACGACCACGACCTTCCTGGGCAACGTAGCCAGGGCCTTGTCCACCATCCACGGTGGAATCTTGACCAGGCTGCTGTCGTCTGTCGTATCCTCCACGATAGCGCCACCGGAATGGGCGATCTCGACTCCCTCCTCCTCGTACACTCGCACGCCAGTCTCGTACAGAACCCGCAGGGCCGAGAAGTAGATGGCCTCGATCTCTTCTTCTGTGAGCACCTCAAAGGTCGGGGTGGCATTCACTGTGTAGTTCGTCTTCTTAACTTGCATGGACAAATCTCCTCTGTTGAAACCTGACCTGGTCGACGGGGCGACGTGCCCTGGACAGTCTGTCCTAGGCGGCGCTGACGAATTCTTTCGCCAGATCAGAAGCGGCGGGGGCGTTCGATCCATAGCCGTCAGCCCCAATGCGATCGGCGAACTCCTTGTCCACTGGAGCGCCGCCAACCATGATCTTCACCTGATCCCGAAGCCCGGCTTCCTCAATCGCCTTAATCGTATGTCCCATGGCGCGCATCGTTGTCGTGAGAAGAGCGGACATCCCCACGATATCGGGCTGATGCTGCTTAATCGCATCGATAAAGGCCTGGGGCGGCTGATCGAAGCCAAGGTTGACCACCTCGAAGCCAGCCCCTTCGCACATCATGCCGACCAGGTTCTTGCCGATATCGTGGAGGTCCCCCTCAACGGTGCCCAGGACGATGGTCCCCAGCATCTCCTCCTCGGCCTCGGCCAGCAGCGGACGCAAGACACCCATCCCTGCCTTCATCGATTCGGCTGACATCAGCACCTCAGGGACGAACATGTCGCCGCGCTTGAAGCGAGCCCCCACTTCGTCCATGCCCACCACTAGCCCGTTGTCCAGAAGCTCCTTGGCCGTCTTCCCCTCGTCCATGCCCTTCTGTATCAGATCGGGTACCTTGTCGCTGTTACCCTCAAGAACAGCGGTAGCGAGTTTCTCATAAATCGTGCTCATCTCTAAGCTCCTCTTTGTCCCATAGCTCTCAGATCAGTCGGATGGCAATCCGACCTACACTCATATAATCCTCGGGCAGTCCCGCGAAAGATCCGGCTTGCTCAGTCAGCGATCTCTCTCTCCTGCCACCAATCCTGCTGAACGCGGTCCTCCGCCTCTTCCAGGACGCTCTGGATCAGCGTCTCCGTCCCCTCCTTCAGCGGGGCTGGCTCGTGACTCGCCAGGATGTCGCGTACTCGCTCGATCGTCCGGTCTTTCATCGTCTTGCGGCCCATCGTGTCCCACTCGTCGAAGTTCCGCCGGTCGCAGAGGTTGGGATACCAGAACTCGGTCTTGTAATGGCGGCGTGTGTGTGGCTCGCGCAGATAGTGCCCGTTGGGCCCTACGTTATGGATCGCCTCCGTGGCCAGGGTATCCTCATTCACGTCAATGCCCCGGGTGATGCGCCGGGCGTACCCGATAGCCTCGTCCATCGCGGCGAGCTGGAACACGGATCCGGTCATAGCGCTCTCCGTGTAGCCGACGTCGTGACACAGATCCCCGCCGGTGAGAGCAGAGAAGTAGACTGACATGGAGCCCTCAATCATCGCCTGCTCGTCGAATGTCTTCGAGTCGGTGCAACCTCCCGTCTGCCATAGCGGTAACCCTGCGAAGTGAGCCAGTTCGGTGACCCCGGCCATCATCAGCGACAGCTCCGGGGCACCGTAGGAGAAGACCATGGCGTTCATGTCCATCACGGAGAGAACACCGCCCATGATGAAGGGCAGCCCCGGCTGGATCGCCTGAGCGATAGTCAGACCCATCCAGGACTCGGCCACGCCCTGGGTGATGATCCCGGCAGCCGTGATCGGCGCCGTACCACCTGCGATGGCACACGGCGTGAAGACCAGGGGAACGCGTTTTCTGGCGGCGAATACCAGCTTGTCCAGCGCCTCAAACGTGCTGATCAAGGGCGATAGCGGTTCGCAGTAGTGGATGTAGTTGGGCCGCTGCTCGAACGCCTCCTGACCGCCCGCTTCGGCCAGCGCGATCTGGTGGATGCCTTCGGAATCGTACTTGTCGAACGACCAGGCCACAATGGGCTTGCTGGTGTTCGGGAACATATGTGCGAACTCGTAGAGCGCGCTCAGGTCCGCGTGTACGTCATCGACAGAGCCCAGGGACTCGCAGAAGTCGATGTTCGGCAGCGCGTCCACCACCGTCGCGACGATGGACACGTCATCCTTGATGTACGGTCGACGTTCCAGTGTCTCCACATCAATGAAATTGGGGCAGGTCGGTCCGGGGCCGAAGTGCGCCCGGCCGGGCCCGATGTGGATGTTGTGCTCACGGTTTCCGTCCCGGGCATACACCGTGAAGCTTCTCGGGGCTTTCCTAAGCGACTCCTTCACCAGCCAGGATGGCACGCGAACCCGGGTGCCGTCCACCCACGCGCCGGCTTCCTGAAGGATCTGGCGTGATTCCTCGTGATGGACCTCGAGGCCAGTGTTCTCCAGAACGTGCAGCACGCCGTCAAACAGCTCCTGCAACTGATCGTCTGTGAGCATTCGAAAGCGCACGCCTGAGTTAACTCGGTAGTTTGTCCTCATTTGCGAAGTCTCCTTTCAGCCTGCAGCACGCCTCGGGCGCCGAGACGCCTGCCGGTGGCAACCCGGTCCTGCTAGGCGGCCCCGACGAATTCCTTCGCCAAGTCAGACGCGGAGGCAGCGTTTGCCGCGTAACCGTCGGCGCCGATGTCGTCAGCGAAGCGCTGGGTGACCGGCGCGCCACCGATCATCACCTTGACCTGATCTCGCAGCCCGGCCTCCTCGATGGCCTTGATTGTGTCTCCCATGGCGCGCATCGTGGTGGTCAGCAGGGCCGACATTCCCACGATGTCGGGCTCGAACTCCTTGATGGCGCTCAGGAACTGATCGGGCTCCACGTCTGTCCCCAGATCTCGTACGTCGAAGCCAGCGCCTTCGCACATCATGCCCACCAGGTTCTTGCCAATATCGTGCAAGTCTCCCTTCACCGTGCCCAGAAGAATCTTGCCTGTGGCCTGCGCCTCGCCGGCAGCCAGCATCGGTTCCAGGAGCTTCATGGCCTCCTTCATGGCCTTGGCTGAGCGCAGAACCTCGGGGACGAACATATTGCCGGCCTTGAACTCCTTCCCGACGTGGTTCATACCCCCCATCAGACCATCGTTGAGAATCTCCTGCGCGCTAAGACCTTCATCCAGGGCCTCTTGGGCAAGCTCCTCCATACTGTCCACGTTGCCTTCCACCACAGCCGTAGCAAGCCGCTCTAAGGTGTCACTCATCTGATCCATACCTCCTCTGTCGATATCTCGGTTTGTATGGGCCGGACAAGACCTTGGTCAGTCAATGGGACGCGGTCTTGTCCCAGGCCGGGACCAACTGCCACGCCCTCCCGGTCCCGTCTTGGGGTCCTGAGAGGAACACGTAATCCGAACATGCGCTGGCGATCACTGACTCGTTGTAAGCCTATATCCGATTCCTCCTCCACTCTGTGTCGTTCCAACCAGGTGAGCCCGTCTGATCCGAAGAGGACTCCGCAGCCTAGATCTCTCGTACGTCGACAAGCTCCACGATAAGGGGCTCGACGACCTCCAGCAGCGTGTCCCTGTCGATGTCGGTGACCTTGAGGGTGCATCCCCAGTTCGATGGATCCTCCCCCTCGAACACGTTTAAGGCCAGGATGAGGCCGCCCGCTTGGGTGATCTTGGTGGAGATGTCGGCCAACGACCCCTTGTAGTAGGGCGCCAGGACCGTCAGCCGTATGCCTTTCTGGTGCCCACCGAACAGCTCGAGAAAAGCCCTGAACAGATCTGACTCGGTGATGATCCCCACGACCAGGCCATCCCGCATCACGGGCAGGCTGCCTATCTTGTGGTCAAACATCATCCGGGCGGCCTCCTCGACCGGCGTGTCCTCCTGGACCGATATGACATCCTTGGTCATCACCTCATCAATCGTCACTTGGGACATCAGGTAGGTGACCTCCCACATACTCAATGACGTCACCGGGGACGGCGACGCGTACAGGAGGTCATCCCGAGCAACGATGCCGACCAGTTTGCTCTCCTTGTCCACCACCGGAAAGTGACGCACGTTCTCACGACGCATCCACTCCAGCGCCTCCGCGACGGGAAGATCGGGCTTCACCGTGATAGGATTCTTTGTCATCCTGTCCTCGACCAGCATCTATGCCTCCTCCTTCAATCTATCAATCCGCGTCTGGAAACAACTCTGTCCCTCGGCATATGCCAACAGCGACAGCCTGATCGCCACCTGGGTAGCTCCGTCGCGATACCTGCCGGCGCCCCTGCGCTGATCAGAGCCAGTGCTCAGCCCGCTCGATCCTCCACGAAACGCTCTAACTGGCGCACTGTCGTCCTGTCCAGGGGCGGATCTTTGTGCTCGGCCACAAGTCTCTTCCAACGGGCGTGAGCGCGATCGACTGCTATCACCCGACCGCCAGCCATCCATTCCTCCAGTCCCGACCGATCGACCACCGTCGGGGCCCAAAACTCACTGCGGCAGCGCTCGACTGTGTGCATCTCCATCAGGTAATTCCCTTCGGAACCGACGCTGGCGATGATGTCGTACGCCAGGGTGTCGGGCGTGACCTGTATGCCCTTCTGATAGCGCCGCATCATACCGCAAATCTCGTCGTCGAGGACCAGTTTCTCCGCGGAGAAGGCCAGGTAGGAGCTCAGGATCCCCCCCGCGTGAAGCACGAAGTCGACTCCGCAGTTGACAGTGGTGAGAAGGGAAGACATAGACTCAAACCCGGCTTGCGCATCGGGGAAGCTCGCATCAGACAGAGCCCCTCCACTCCGCGACGGTAGACCATAGTGCCGTGCCAGCTGCGCGTGACCACTGATCATCAGCGCCAACTCCGGACTTCCGACCGCCAGCGCGCCGGTCTTCATATCGATGTTCGTCGAGGTGGAGCCGTATAGCACCGGCGTGCCCGGACTGCGCAGCTGCGCGAACACCATGCCCGCCAGGAGCTCCGCGTTCTGCATAGCCAGCAACCCGGCCAGCGTGATGGGACCCGTGGACCCCGCCATCGCTAGAGCAGCAATGACCACCGGCTGCCTGTGTTCAGCGTACACCATGAGCGCCCGCAGCATCTCGCCACTGTACCCCAGAGGACTCAGACTGTTGACAAGTCCAACGGTCACCGGACGGTCGCTGATCTCCTCGCCGAACAAGATGCGGGCCATCTCCATAGTGTTATCTGCGCCAATCTGACCCTCTGTGCTGCCCAAGAAAGGCTTGTCCGAGTGCACCATGTGGGCCTTCAGCATCAACAGATGGGCTGTCGCGGAAGGCGCGTCCGATGGCTCCGCCAGTAGGTGCCCACTTAGATCCTGGTTGGGCAGGGCGTCCACCAGGCGTACCAGGTCCTCGTAATCTGCCATTGTCGGCTCCCGCTTGCCCCCCTCGTAGTCGACGAGGAACGGAGCGCCATATCCGGGAGCAAAAACCGGGCTACCGCCACCCACCACCACATTCTTCTCGGGGTTCGGCGCATGAATCGTGAACCGATCGGGTACCAGGGCCAACGCATCGAGCACCTGTCGCTCTTCAAAGAAGACTTTCTCGCCGTCAGTCGTGAATCCATGTGCCTCGAAGACGGCTAAGGATCCTTCGTGGGGGAAACTGATCCCCACCTCCTGCATGACCCTCATGCTCGTCTTGTGAATCCGTTCCAGATCGTCCGGCGACAGGAACTCGCACCACCCCTGCAGCATGGATCTACTCCTTTGTCCGCTCACAATCTTGGCAAGACCAGCCCAGCGTACGGCATCACCCCCACGGAAGCATCGGGGGGATAGCTGCCCAATGCCTTGTCCGCAGCCCGTTGCAGACCAGACTCATGCTCCAGATGAACCTCGTCCAACTCCTCGGCCGTCATCCCATCGGTCACGACGACAATTCGGCACTCCAATCGGTGGAGCAGCCAGGCGAAGCTGAACAGGACACAACCCTTTTCTCCGCCCAACTTGCCCTCAGAGACCAACTGACCGATCTCCCTGGGCGTGGGCATCTGCCGCATCCACTCGCGGAACTCCTCGTGCTCGAATCCCTCGTAGATCCCTTCGGTACACGCGTTCGCCAGGATCAGGGTGCCGCCTGGTCTCAGGTAGCGATCGACGCCGCCACAGACGCGCGACCCGCCCTGGAACAGACTGACCTCCAGCGCAGGATCGCCCACACCGGCGATCAGCACGTCTACCGCCTGAGGCAGACTCACCTCCACGAAGGGCAGCATATGCTCTCTCGCGGCGCGATGGGCCTCTATGTGGTCGCCGCAGAAGACATCCACCAGATGCCGCTCGGAGTTGAGCACGGTGTTGACCACCAGGTCGATCCCGCTGATGGTGGCGAAATCCTCGATATCGGCGCGAACGGGGTTTTCCGGGGGTATGACGCCCATAAGCGAACCACACTCAAGCTCCAGCAGCGGCTCGACGAAGAGACTGTGGTTATGGTAGATGGCCCGTCGGCTCGCGAT
The DNA here is from genome assembly GCA_007123205.1 of Thermoflexales bacterium. GTDB lineage: Bacteria > Chloroflexota > Anaerolineae > B4-G1 > B4-G1 > SKLM01. The sequence continues at coordinate 6,048 of SKLM01000406.1, read as the reverse complement.
GCCGGGCATGACGATCTTCCCGCTGCCCGACCAGCCCGCCAGCATGCAGGGCATCACATTGCTAACGCCGAGCCTGATGTCCGCATCGGCGAAACTCCGGTGGACCTCCACCGGAGTCCCCAGATCGGTGGTTCCCATCCCGACCATCACAGCGTCATTGTCCGGCTCGTTCGTGACCAGCTCGACGCGGCCCATCATGTCGGCGCCCACATTTGACGTCAGCTGTCGTGGATCGTCCGGGGCGTGCATGCCCCCGGCGCTGATAATCGTGATGTGACCGTCCGCTACACCTAATCTATTGAGCTGATCGACCAGGATGGGCACGATGAGCCGGTTGGGAGTGCTCCGAGTGCGGTCGGTGACAGCGATGCAGGCCCTGGCCGTCGCTCCAGCCTTTGCCGCCAGGTCGCACGCCCGGAAACTGGCTTCGATCGATGTCCGGAGCTGACCGTCAGGATCCGCAGCTGCCGTCATTGGCTGAGGGTGGCATACCCCTGCGACCTGTTCGTCGGGCAGCTCCAGCGTCGATGTCTCTCGACCGTGAGGGATCTCGATTTCCATGGTCTCTCCTGTGTCCCTCTGGGCTGGCGTGCTAGTGCCCGCGCAAGAAGCTGTCGCCCTCCAGGACGATGCCTTCGGCGTAGCGGGTCGGGCGGAGGATGTTATCCTGGGGATCCATCTCTCCGGTGACCAGATCGGCGACCCGTCTCCCCGCTGCCGGCGAGAGCATCACCCCGGCCCAATAGCCGCAGTTCAGGGTGAAGCCTGGCACCTCAGGCGTCGGGCCGATGAGAGGCTGATCGTCTGGCGTATACACGTAGTATCCGGCGCTGGGGTGGACATCCGAGCGCTTCAGATCCAGTGCCACGTCCTCCCAGAAAGGCGTGATGTGTCTCAGTCTCTCCAGGACGATCGCGGCGAACTGAGGATCGCTGTAGGGATCCTCGGAGGGGTCGTCATCGACCGGCTCGCCGGGGTCGACCCAAGCAATGTACGCACCGTCGGTCTCGGGTCGCCAGTAGGCGTCGCGAACGATGTCGATGGTTAGCGGGGCGTCCTCGGGAACCCGGGATTGCTGGGACAAGAAGACCCTCTGTCGTCGCACCGGCTCCAATGGCAGATCGAGTCCGACCATCTCTCCGATTTTCCCTGCGAAAGGGCCGGCCGCGTTGACCACAGTCCGCGTGGCGATGGTGCCCCGATCCGTCGTGACGCCGCAGACACCCTGCTCATCCTGCAGGATATCTGTCGCCTCCGTGCGAACCAAGAACTTGGCGTCGCAGCCCTTGGCGAGACCTTGCGTGGCTTCGTGCGTAGAGAGCCAGCCGTCCTTCTGGCGGAAGGTTCCTGCCACCACCGTCTCCGAGAGGTAAGGGAAGCGCACTCTTGCCTCGTGGCCGGTGAGGAACTCGGAATCGGTCACGCCCAGCTCGTGGTGCTTCTCCACCGCACCCCTCACGTCACCGATCATGGCGGCATCGTCAGTGACGAAGAGGTAGCCCTGGTGGTGGATATCAATGTCATAGCCTGGGATTCTGATCATGTCAGCAAAGCTCTCGAAGACCTCAATGCTCTCCTGGGCTAGCTCGGACATTGCCGGCTCGGTGAACTGGGCGCGGAAACTCTCGATCGACTCGGGCGTGGTCAAGGTGGAGAGACCGTCCCTCATCTCCACGACTACGGTATCGAGGCCGGCGCGGGACAGCCAGAAGGCCGTCGCCACCCCGACGATCCCGCCGCCGATGACCACGGCGTCGGCCGTGCCGGGAAACGACTCCTCGTCAGGAATGAAGATTCTTCCCATCGGCTTAGCTCTTCGACAAAGCGGATCTCACCTTCTCCAGGGTTGCCTCCCACAGTCCCGAGAGCCCGTCGGGATAGAAGATCATTACCAGGATCATCAACGCGCCGTAGATCACCAGGTGGAGGCCCGGAAGGTCCGTAAACGTGGATCGCAAGTGCTGGATGAAAAAGACAAAGGGGAAGGCCAGGACCATCCCGCCCCACAGGCTCCCGCGGCCGCCGATGTAGGCGATGGCCAACACCTCCACCGTCTTCGATGTATGCATCAGCGTCGCCGGAGTCAGCGAGGCGTAATAGTGGGCGTAGAAACCGCCTAGCCAGCCCGCGAAGGCGCACGACAGCGCGAAGTTCAACACCCGATAGTAGGTGGGGTTGATCCCGGACGCCTTGGCGGCACCGATGTTCTGTCCAATGGCCTTGAAGGCCAGGCCTACGTGGGACAGGGTTACTTGCCGCAACACGACGTAGACCACCAGCATCATCCCGAAGATGATGTAGAAATAGGGAAGATTGCCAGCACCAGGCAACAGCGTCGGGGGAGAAAGCCCAAGAGCGCCACGGGTCAAGGGCGTCAGGTTGCGCACCAGGCCCAGAAGCGCAAGCCCGACGAACCAGGCCATCACCGCGGCGTAGATGCCGCGCAAGCGTAACGTCAACCACCCAAGGCCGAGCCCCAGGAGGCCGGCGACAAGGCCTCCGATCCAGATGCCGATCCACGGGGAGATGCCCGGCTGGACGATCAAGAAGGGCATCTCATTGGCCAGGATCGCCGAGGTGTAAGCCCCGACCCCGAGGATGGCCGCGAACCCGAAGTTCACCACGTTGATGTAGCCCGCGGTGAAGTCAAAGGCCGCAGCCTGCCCTGCCAGCAAGGCCCCGGCGACAAGCCAGCGCAGAATATGCTCTTGCCTGAAGTACGGGACTACAGGCAAGACGGCGACACCTACCAACAGAGCGAGGCCAAGCGGCGTGAATCCGAGCCGGTGCAGCATAGCCTTGATCGTTCCGTAGATGCCGGCTTGAGCCTGGCGCTGTCTCAGTTCTAGCTCTACTGACGTCATAGTATCAAACTCCTTTGTGTGGTCGGGAAGAGGCTGCCCGACCCGACATGCCTCCGATCGTCGCCTCGTCCATCGTCGGCCATCGGCCGGATTCCAGGGTGAACTCGGGACAGGGCGCCGCTACCCAGGGGCGATCTGAAAACCGCAGGAAGGCAGGTGCTCTGTGAGCCAGTGGTTCAGAAGATCATCCATCTCAGGGGCCCTCTACTCAGTACTCCTCGTTCCTATTCCTCCATCTCCGAGCCGAAGATGCCGAAGGGAACCACGAGCAAGATGACGATCATGAGCGCTGTGGGGATCACGTCGGTCCAGGCGATCCCCGCAAACTGCTGAGTCGCCGTCTGGAAGACGGCGACGATGAAACCGCCCACAATCGCACCAGCCACGTTGCCCAACCCGGCCATCATCACCACGAACCAGGCAAAATAGAGGGGCGTCAGACCCACCGTCGGGTAGGCCTGGAACATAAAGAGCAGGCTGGCCCCTGCCAGCGCGGCCATGGCCGTTGCCAGGCTGAACGTGAGCGGGAAGATAAAGTTGAGGTTGATGCCCATCATCTGGGCGCCGACCTCGTCCTGGGAGACCGCTCGGATCGCGCGCCCCGTGCGCGTCCGGCCGAGGAAGAACCAGAGCGCGGCGATGGAGACAAGCGCAATGGCGAATGCCATCACCCGGTCTACCGCAATCCGGGTTCCCAAGATCTCTAGCGGTGGCACCAGCCAGTAGCCCGGGATGCCCCGGAACGTAGCGCCAATCAACAACCTGGCACCGTTGGTCATGACGAAGGAGATGCCGACCGTGAGCAGGAAGGCGTTCATGACCCACTCACCAGCCCGGCTCTTGATCCGCAGCGGGTAGAAGAGAAGCCGCTCGAGAATCACGCCCAGAACGGCCCCAGCCAGCGCCGCCGCGATCATACCAGCAAAGGGAGCCACTGCCGTCAGAGCGGGGTTAGGGTTCTGCGCCAGATAATCCCTTATGGGCGTGAACACGAAGTAGGCCACAAAGGCCCCGACCATGAAGGACTCACCATGGGCAAAGTGCGGGACGTTCATCACTCCAAACACCAGCGCCAGACCCACGGCCATAAGCGCCCACATACCACCGGTAACGAGGCTGATGATAACCTGGGACAGGCCAGCGGATATCCCCAGCCACACTGCCAGCACTGCCGTGGCCACCAGGATGATCGTGGCAGCCAGGTTCTCCGAGATCGTCTCTCTCAATGCATCGGCCAACGAGGTCTTCTGTTCCATAATCTCTCCTCCTGACGAATTCGGCAGTCTAGATCACTGGTCCGCTGACCGCCGGCAGGCCAACTCATCAGCCTCTAGATACCAAGATAGGCGTCCTTGATGTGCTTGTTCTCGATCAGCTCGCTGCTGGGGCCCTCCATCACGATCTTACCCTGCTCCAGCACGTAGGCCCGATCGGTGATCTCCAGGGTGGCATTGACCCGCTGCTCCACCAGCATCAGGGTAACGCCAGCCTCCTGCAGTCTCTTTAGCGAGTTGAACACATCGGTCACCAAATGGGGGGCGAGCCCCAGCGAGGGCTCATCCACCAAGAGAAGCTCGGGGTTCGACATCATACCCCGCGCAATGGCCAGCATCTTGCGCTCGCCGCCACTCATCGTGCCAGCACGCTGCCCCTTTCGCTCCTCCAGCCGGGGGAACAGCTCAAACACAAAATCCAGCGTCTCCAGCTGTCTCTCCGGATCCTTTACTGTATACGCCCCCATCAGCAGGTTCTCGCGGACGGACATGTCGACAAACAGGTTCAGATCCTCAGAGATGTAGCTGATCCCCATTTGCGTAGTTCGGTGGGCGGGGACGGCGTTCATGCTCTTACCTTTGAAGAGCACCTTGCCGCCTTTGGGAGTCAACAGACCCGCTATGGTCTTCAGCGTCGTGCTCTTGCCAGCGCCGTTGGGGCCGATCAGTCCGACGAACTCTCCGTCATCGACGTGGAGGGAGACGTCCCATAGGACCTGAAGAAAGCCATAACTGGCGTCGAGGTTCGTTAACTCAAGCAACGGAGCCTCCTCACAATGATAACTGGGAACCCGGATCGCAGCCGAGCGGGGTGATCCTGGGGCAGTGATCGAACTGCATAAAAGAATAGTATAACAGCACACATCTTCGCCCCACAGACCCGGCTACCTGTCAGTGTCCCTCCCCGAGATAAGCCTTGATGACCCGGGGATTGTGCAAGACCTCGTCAGGGGTGCCCTCAGCGATCTGCGTGCCGTAGTCGATGACCATGACCTCATCACAGATTCCCTGGATGACGCGCATAATGTGCTCGACCACGATAATGGTGATTCCCTGATCTCGGATCTGTCGGATGACGGCCATGATGTCGTCCAGCTCATGGGGGGTCAGGCCAGCGGCCAGCTCGTCCAGCAGAAGGAGCTCCGGATTGCAGGCCAGGGCCCGGGCCAGGTCGAGGCGCTTGAGTTGAACGGTATTGAGCCGTTGAGCAGGAACATCGGGATCCCAGGGGAACTCGACGAACTCGAGCATCTCCTCAGCGCGCTCCTCGGGGGACCTCGCGCCGTTGCCACCCGCGCCAAATACCGCACCGACCATGACGTTCTCTCGGGCGGTCATCCTGGGAAAAGGACGCGAGATCTGGAAGGTCCTTGCCATCCCCCGGCGGCACATCCAATCGGCCGAAGCGCCGGTGGTCTCCTCACCGAGGAAGTAGACCTTTCCAGATGTGGGTGCGAAGACTCCGGCAACGCAGTTGAGGAACGTGGTCTTGCCGGCACCGTTGGGGCCGATTAGCCCGTAGATCTGCCCCCGCTTCACGTCCATGGAAACCCGGTTGACAGCCGTCAATCCTCCGAAGTTCTTGACCACTTCTTCCGTGTGGAGAACGAGATCATTGTTCTTGCTCGCTGCCATCTACTACCTCCCTCGTATCCACTGCGCTTTCCAGTGCAGGGATGGCGGGAATTTGACCGGAACGCCGGTCGCAGTTGATCCCGCCATCCCCACGTCAGTCATTGCCCGGCAAGCGGGCTTCGTCTGCTAGGGCTTGGGCTGCAGCTCCTGCTCCGCCCACTCGGGCGGGTAGACGATTCGGCCCTCGCCGTCGAAGTACTGGAGGACGGGGAAGATGTAGTAGCCCTTGCCCACCACAGGGTCGGGCACATCGTCCATCGTCGTCATGTACGTCT
>SKLM01000313.1 GCA_007123205.1 Thermoflexales bacterium | reverse complement strand
AGGAGGTGCACGAGGTAGTCTGCCTGGCCTTGCTGGACACCTTAGGGGCCACCCTGGTCGGTACCCTGACGCCGGTCAGTCGGATCACGGCTGAGTTCGCTGTGGAGACGTGGCCCGGCGACGAGGCGACCATCCTGCTGCGGGGACGGACGGCCTCCCCGACCGGAGCTGCCTTCGCCAATGCCTACGCCGCCAACGGCATCGATATCGACGACTGCGGACTCTACACGAAGGGCCATCCGGGCGTCCAGATCGTGCCCACCGCCCTGGCATTGGCTGAGGCGCGTGGCTGCGGCGGGACGGAGGCTCTCACCGCCATGGTCATCGGCTACGAGATAGCTCATCGCGCGGCGCGCATCTGGCACGCGACGCGCGACGTGTATCAAGCGTGCGGTTCCTGGGGCTCCGTAGCGTGCGCCGCCGTTGCGGCCCGCCTTATGGGCTTGAATCACGGCCAGACCAGGCATGCCCTGGGCATCGCCGACTACCACGCACCGAACTTGCCGATGATGCGCGACATCGACCAGCCTGCCATGGTCAAACACGGGGTCGGCTGGGGCGCCATGAACGGTATCCTCTCCGCGCAACTGGCCGACCGCGGCTTCACCGGAGTCCCCAGCCTGTTCGAGTTCGACGAATACCGGGACTGGGTGACCGATCTCGGGGACAACTACATCATGGCGGACGGCCTTGCCTGGAAGCGCTACGCCTGCTGCGCCTGGGATCACGCCGCCATCCTGGGACTCCATCAGCTGCTGGCAGAACACGATTTCCGCGCGGAGGACGTCGCCAGGGTCCGGGTGGAAACGTTTCACGAAGCAATGCGTTTGGGCACGCATCTGCCCACCACCACCGAGCAGGCCCAGTTCAACTTGGCCTGGCCGCTGGCGGCTTACCTGCTCGACGGGGAGGTGGGACCGGACCAGATGCTGGAGCACGCCTTCGAGCGCGAGGACATCCGCGACTTGGTAGCTCGAACGGAGGTGGTAGAGACAGAGGAGTTTAACAGGCTGTACCGGCTGGCCTGCCAGGGCGATCCCCGGGGTAAGTACGCCAGCAAGGTGATCGTCCATCTCCGCGACGGATCCCGGCTGGAGACCGGGCCGGTGGAGGGGGAGATCAACTTCCCTCAGAGGACGTGGGACGCCGGGAGCCTCGAGGAGAAGTTCCGCTGGCTGACCGGCCACGTGCTCGACAACGACCACATCGACAGGCTGGTGGAGATGGTCTGGGAATTTGGAGCCATGTCGGACGTTCGTCAGCTAACCGCGAGCCTCGCTGCCGAACCGAGTCCACGATAGAGTCCGGACGCTTCTGCCCTGGCGGACACATCGGGGTCACGACTTACGCACCGCAGACTGATATCGCTGAATCTAAGGAGAGAAGACCATGAAATCCGTCCAGATCGTGGAGATCGGACAGCCACTCCAAGAGCACGAGATCCCCATGCCGAAGGTGGGAGACCGGGACGTCCTGGTGCGTGTTAAGGCAGCCGGCATCTGTCACTCCGACGCTCATTACCGGGCCGGTAACTCGCCGGTCGGCCCCTTACCTATCACACCCGGCCATGAGGTCGCCGGAGTTGTGGAGGAGGTGGGCGCCCAGGTCATCGGTGCAGAGGTCGGGGACCGGGTCTGCTTGCACTATCTGGTCACCTGCGGTGACTGCGCCTACTGTGTTCGGGGCAGCGAGCAGTTCTGTGTCAAGGGGTCTATGATCGGCAAGCATCGAAGCGGAGGGTATGCGGAGTACATATCCGTGCCTGCCCGCAGCGCCGTCCCACTGCCCCCGCAGATACCTTTCGAGCACGGGGCCATCGCTATGTGCTCCTCAGCCACTTCCTTCCACGCCCTGCGGAAGGGCCGCCTGACCGCCGGCGAGACCGTGGCCGTCTTCGGTGTGGGGGGACTGGGAATGTCGGCCATCCAATTGGCCGACGCGATGGGCGCCCTCGACGTCTACGCCGTGGACATCAACGCAGAACGCCTGGCGATGGCCGAAGGCTTTGGCGCCATCTCCGTCGACGCGTCTGGACTGGATCCGGTGGAGAGGATCCGGGCCTTGACCGAGGGGAGAGGAGTCGATGTAGCTCTGGACCTGGTCGGTCTCCCGCAGACGATGCGCCAGGCCGTGCAGTCGCTGGCAGTATTCGGCCGGGCAGTGCTGGTCGGTATCGCGTCGGAGCCGCTGGAGGTTGACACCTACAGCGACCTCCTGGGCCGCGAGGCCGAGGTGATGGGAGCGTCGGACCATCTGCTGCAGGAGCTCCCCTTGTTGCTGGAGTACGCCCGCCGTGGCGTGCTCGACCTCTCGGACGTGGTAACGCGCACCGTGCCCCTCCAGGCAAACGCCATCAACAGGGTGCTCGATGATCTGGGAGCATACGGCGCAGGCGTGCGCTCGGTGATCGTCCCCTGAGTATGTCAGTTGTCCTGATCGCTCGCTCCAGTGGCAGACAGCCGGAGGATGGGTAACGGTCATGTCCGTTCAAGCCCGTGCCCATCCAGCACTCACAGCGGACGTCGTGCTCATTGCCGTGGGCCGGGACGATCTGGAAGTCCTTCTTGTCCGGCGCGACGCTCCTCCGTTTCAGGATACCTGGGCTTTCCCCGGAGGCTTCGTGGACGTTGGCGAAGCGCCCGAGGACGCAGCTCGTCGCGAGTTGGCGGAGGAGACCAGCATACGCGGTGTCCCTCTGGGCCAACTGGGCACCTTCGGGGATCCCGGGCGAGATCCCCGCGGGCACGTGGTGACCGTGGCCTACGTGGGAATGGTGCCATCGGACCTTGCCCCTCCGCCGGAGGCGGGTAGTGACGCCGCCCAGGCCCGCTGGTGGTCGATGGACGATCTGCCGCCGCTGGCCTTCGACCATGCCGGCATCTTGACATGTGCCCTCCGGCGTCTTCGTCGAGGGCTAACCGGTATCCTGGAGGATACCGGCTTCGTGCCGGAGACCTTGACCCTGGCTGAGCTGCGAGCCGCCGGGGAGATGGTCTGCAGAGCCCTGCGTGACCGGGCAAGTGATCTGTAGACTCGAGAGACATGACTGCCAGGGAGCCTGCCCGACTGTGCCCCGTTTTCGGTGCTCTTGGGCGATCCCTGGTCGATTCAATGAGATGAGGTAGATGATATGGATCCTGAGATAGTACAGCTCGTTGCTGACAAGCTGGTCAAGAACGTGGAGCAAGTAATCATAGGAAAACGGGACTCGATCGAGTTGATCATCGTCGGGCTGCTGTCGAAGGGTCACATGCTGATCGAGGACGTGCCGGGAGTGGGGAAGACGATGCTGGCCCGTTCCCTGGCCCGCTCACTTGGTTGCCGCTTCAGCCGCATCCAGTTCACGCCCGACATGCTTCCCTCCGACGTGACGGGCGTTTCGATATTCAACCAGAAGACCCGCGAGTTCGAGTTCCGTCCCGGGCCCATCATGGCGCAGATCGTGCTCACCGACGAGATCAACCGCGCCACGCCAAAAACTCAGGCAGCGCTCCTCGAAGCGATGCAGGAAGTCCAGATCACAGTCGATGGCGTAACCCACGCCCTGCCGGAGCCATTCCTGGTCATGGCCACTCAGAACCCCATCGAGTACGAAGGAACCTTCCCCCTGCCAGAAGCCCAACTCGATCGGTTCCTGATGCGCATCCAGCTCGGGTATCCCAAACCCGAAGCCGAGATCGCCATTCTTGAGTCGCAGCGATACATCCATCCGGTGTCGATGGTCGAACAGGTCGTCTCTCTAGCGGAGCTGCTCCACGCTCAGGAAGCGCTGAAGGAGGTCTACGTGGATGACCTGGTCAAGCAGTATATCGTGGACACGACGCACCAGACGCGCCAGCACTCGGACATCTACCTTGGCGCCAGCCCGCGCGGGTCACTGGCCCTGTACCGCACAGGGCAGGCCTGGGCCGCGATGCAGGGTCGTGACTACGTTCTCCCCGACGACATCAAGTTCCTGGCCATACCGACGCTGGCCCATCGCCTGATTGTCAGCCCTGCAGCACGGCTGAAGGACGTCAGCGGCACCACGATTATGCAGGAGATCATCGACTCGCTGCCGGTACCCGGGGCGGATGTGAGACCCGTCTGATCATACGGAGGACCGGAGCTCTCTTGGCCCTCCTGCGCGGCCGCTCCCCTCTGCCCCCCATGGGGAGCAGAGGAGCAGGGGAGCGGAGGGGCGAACCTTCAAACCTCTCAACGTTCAACTTCCAACCTGCAACGTGCAACGCTGACCAACGGCAGCCTTGTGTCTCACCGCTCCAGCCATTCGGCGGCAGCTCGCGATAGCTGCGTGATGGAGCCGGTGCGGACCGTAGGACCGGGCAATGAATCCATGAAGAACGGGCCGTAGGACTTGGTCAACAACCGCTTGTCGAAACAGGCGATGACGCCTCGATCGTCGCGGGTACGGATCAAGCGACCGCAGCCCTGCAGAAAACGCAGGATGGTCTCCGGCACCGCGAAGTCGCGGAAAGGCTGTTCAAAGGTCTCCGCCCGGGCAGCGAAGATGGGGTCACTGGGCACACTGAAAGGGAGCTTTGCGATGGCGAGACAGCTGAGTGGATCGCCGGGCACATCGACTCCTTCCCAGAAGCTCCTTGTACCTAGCAGTACCCGCCGTCCACCGCCACGGAAGTTGTCCAGGAGCTGGGCCCGCGAGATGCCCTCCCCCTGAGCTTGAACCGTGATACCGTCCTGAGCTAGAGGCCCTTTGATCGCGCGCAGCGTGGCGCGAAGCTGCCAATAGGAGGTGAAGAGCGCCAGCGCCCGCCCCTTCGTGGCTCGAAACAGCTGGGCCATTCCCTGGCACACCAAGGGTTGATACCCGGGCTCGCCGGGCTCAGGCACATCGTCGACGATATAGAAGAGCGTCGAGCTTTCATAGTCGAAGGGAGAGCCCACCGCCAGTTCATTGGCATCCCAGGCGTGCAAGCGCTCCCGCAGGAAGTCGAAGGTCCCGCCGGTACGGAGCGTGGCCGAGGTCAACACCACCGACTGCTTCTTGTGCAAGAGATGCTCCTCCACCAAAGGCCCGACGTGGAGAGGTGCCGCGTGGAGGCTCAGATCATCCCGGTTCGGCTGCATCTCCAGCCAGTAGATCGACGAGTCGGCCGGATCCAAGATCATGTGGCCGATCTGGTCCCGCACCTCTTCCAGATCCTGGGCCATCCCCAGCATCTGCACTTGCAGATCATCCGCCTCGGGGACGTCATAGGTCAAGGCCAATTCGTCGAGGGCCGCCGCCAGCCGCGTCAGCTCCTTCACCACGTGCTTGATGGATGCGCTGACATTGTCACAGTCGATCTCGATCGAGTCCCAGGCCGGTTGTACCCGTTCTCCGGAAGTGAGCCGCATCTTGAACGCGTACTGGCTACGCCGGTCCCCTTTCTGTTCCCGCGCGAAATCCTCCAGGCTGTCAAAGAAGACGTCGAGTTGGCTCAGGGCACGATCGACATGTCGACCGACCACGCCAATGGAGAGCTCCATCTCATCCCTCGGACCCTGGGGGAACTCTGCCTGTCGACAGCATCCGAGCACCTGGCCAAGCACGCCGTGCACGCGTCCACCGCTGGTCACCCGGCCGATCTCGGTCAGCAATCGACGCACGCTCGTCCGATCAGTCTCGAAGCTGAGCCCGCTGGTCGTGGCTGCCTCGAGATGATGCGCCTCATCGACGACCAGGTACCTGTACTCCGGCAGCGCCCGATTCTCAACCGCAACATCAGCCAGTAGAAGTGCATGGTTCACGATGATCAGATGCGCTCCCTCGGCCGCCCTCCGCGCACCGTAGAAGTAGCAGACACCCCGTTGAAAGAACCGACAGCCATCAGGGTTGCAGCTCTCGAAATCGGCCGAGATCCGGTGCCACAGGCTTCGCTCCAGCGCGTTGGGGAGGAATAGCTCATCCCCATCGCCGTCCTCTGTCGCCAGCAACCAGATGAGGACTTTCGCCAGGACCCGCGCCTGCTCCGGAGAGCGAGCACCCCTCTGACGGACAGCTTGGAGGCGCGCGGGGCACAGATAGTGTGACCGTCCCTTGAGCACCGCGGCCCGGAAATCGAGCGGGAGGGCCTTGTCGAGATCGGGCAGGTCTTTCCGATGGAGCTGTTCCTGCAGGTTGATCGTATTCGTGGAGATGACGACCCGCTCGCCGTTCTCCATCGCCCAGTGAACAGCGGGAATAAGGTAGGCCAGGGACTTACCGACGCCGGTTGGCGCCTCGACCAGCAGATGCCGTGGTTGGTTGAAGGCCTCCGCAACAGCGCGCAACATCTCCACCTGCTGCGGACGGTGCTCGTAATCCGGAAAACGCGCCGCAAAGGCTCCCTCCGCCTCGATTACCGACGCCAGAGAGTCCACATCCAATAGCTGTCGGTCGCCCGTCGGCTCCAGAGGTCGCACCTCCCTCGACGGCGAGAATAGGGGGCGCTCGGGACCCAATCGCTCCCTTGCGCGCCCTGACTCATATGGTATGACCACCGACTCTTCCAGTGCCTCCTGAAAAAAGATGCTGGCGCTCCAGCCTGCTCGCTTGCCGTGATTGATGATCTCCTTCAGCATCCGAGGGGGCAGCTCAGCCGCCCGCCGGAGCATCGCGCGAAACAGGCGATAGCTCGCTAGCGCATCGTCCAGCGCTCGATGGGCCTGCTCCAGCTCAACGTCCAGCATCTGGGCCAGGCGGCGCAAGCTGTAGCGGTCAGCGTCGGGGACCAGCACTCCCGCCAGCTCGAAGGTGTCCAGATACTCCGTGTCGAACGCCGGCTCGTGTTGCCGGAGAAAACGTAGATCGAAGTCAACGCTATGACCCACCACCCGTTGCTGCCCCACGAAATCCCGCAGCGTGGGTATTACCTCGTGCAGCTGAGGAGCACCCCTCACATCCTGGTCGGTGATGCCGGTTAGGACCGTGATCTCGCGGGGGATGCGGCGGCCAGGGTCGACAAAGGTGGAGAATCGATCGAGTTCATCGTCCCCCCGGAACTTCGCCGCACCGATCTCAATGATGGCATCGTGCTCGGGGTCGAGGCCGGTGGTCTCCAGATCCAGGGCCACGTAAGTCTGGGGCATTCATCCTCGTTTCTCAGCCAGGGGCTATCTTGGGTAGCATCGGTTTCGTGCGCCTTGACAGAGGCGCGAAGGCATCCTCGGGACCGTCGGCGAGCATTATACCCCAGCCCGGGATATGGGCAAGATTCAGCAGTCCGGTCCAGAAGGGTTGGGGCAGATCGGGGACAAGTCGGGCCGCTATCTTGCCTTTGAGGGTGTAGCGGCCGGGGTTCGCGAATGGGCCCATAGGTGGCACTCCACACGACCGCGGCAATGACGGCGCGCTGACCATCACCACCTCCCGCTGTGAGCATCGGATCGCTGGATCATCGTCATCCCCTGAACAGCAGCGGTTTGACACGGGAACCCAACTGTGATATATTGACTGGCGACTGGCCTCTTGGATGGGCGAAGGCCCCAACTCGTCAAGCTATCGATAGACTAGAGCCGATGGGGGGCCGTACCGAATT
>SKLM01000183.1 GCA_007123205.1 Thermoflexales bacterium | reverse complement strand
GGACGTTCAGTCTTCGCGAAGGGGTGACATTCCACGACGGGACGCCCTTCGACGCGGACGCCGTGCTGCTGAACATCCCTATGCTTCAAGAGGAGTATATGACCACCTTGCCGAATCTGGACTCGCTGGAAAAAGTGGATGAGTACACTGTGGCGTTCCTGATGGAGCAGCCCACACCGAACCTGCCGCAACTCATCGCGTACTTCTCCAGCGCGATGCTGTCCCCCGGCGCGGTGGGGGAGGACGGTCGCCTCACAGCTCCTGTGGGGACCGGACCGTTCGTCTTCGTGGAGTACATAGAGGACGACAGCATCGTTCTCAGGCGCAACGCTGACTACTGGGGCGAACCGGCCCAGCTGGCGGAGGTGACATTCAAGGTCATCCCGGATGCGTCCACCCGTCTGGCCGCTCTACAGGCAGGAGACATCGATGCCATTGCCGACGTCGGCTCGCTTCAGCCGGAGCAGGCGTCCGTCATCCAGGCGGACGACAATCTGCTCCTCTTCGAGCAGGGCGTAGCCACGACGCATTATCTGACCTTCAACAGTGGGAAGCCTCCCTTTGATGATGGGCGGCTGCGTCAGGCCGTCAGCAGAGCCATCGACCGTCAGGGGCTCGTCGACAGTACCCTCTACGGTTTCGGTGGCCCCGGTGTGAGCGTGATCACCCCCCACGCTACCCAGTGGGTGCATACCGACATCGCTCCCAGCTACGATCTGGACGGGGCCCGGTCGTTGGCTTCCGAGGCGCTGGACGGCGAACGGGTGGAAGTGAGGCTGGTCCTGAACGCCGGACTGCTCGGGCGCTGGCCGTATGAGAACATCAGCCAGATCTTACAGGCGACGCTGGCGGATATGGGACTCGACGTGCAGATTCACACGTTGGAAGGTGGTGCCTGGAACGAGGCCCTGAGAGACGGTGACTACGATCTGACGATGATGCCCTACACCCTGATGACCGGTGATCCCGATTTCTTCATGGGACGCTGGGTGTGGAGCGAAGGGGACATGAATCAGCGGCGCAGCTACGGCTACGCCAACGAACGAGCCGACGAGCTGGTGCTGGCCGCGCAATCGGAGATGGACACCGATCAGCGCCGGGCGCTCTACCTGAAGCTACAGGAGATCGTGGCTGAGGACGTGCCGTTCACCCCTCTGTACCATGAGACTACCATCTATGCTGCGCGCCAGAACGTGCAGGGGCTGAGACTGGACGTCCAGTTCAAGCCCTCGATTGAGCAGGCGTATCTATCGACGGAGTAGAGGGCGAGGCAGCTTGCCCCGGCCGGGTAAGCTGCTGATCCCCTCCAGAAGAATGCGTCAGTATATCCTGCGACGCCTCGTCTCGCTGCTTCCTGTGATCCTCGGCGTGTCGCTGATCACGTTCGGGCTCATGGGCGTGGTTCCCGGTGATCCGGCCGAGATCATCGCCAGCCGCGGCAAGGACGTCGAGCCGACTCAGGCGGAGATCGAGGCCGTGCGGGAGGAGCTGGGACTGGATCAACCTCTGCTGCTCCAGTACGCCCGCTGGCTGGGACGCGTAGTGCGCGGTGACCTGGGGATGTCGCTGCGCACGGGCCAACCGGTCTGGCATGAACTCACCGTCCGTCTGCCGAGGACGCTGGAGCTGGCAGCAGGCGGCATGATCATCGGGTTGCTCATCGCCCTGCCCGTGGGTATCCTTTCCGCCGTCTGGCGGGATCGTTTCCTGGACCAGGTCAGCCGCGTGCTGGCCCTATTGGGTGCCTCCGTGCCCTCTTTCTGGCTGGGCACGATCCTGATCCTGTTTTTCGCCGTCCGGCTCGGCTGGTTGCCCTCTATGGGACGGGGCGGACTACGCCATTTCATTCTTCCCTCCTGTGCCTTGGGCTTGGGTACTTCGGCAGTGTTGATGCGACTGACCCGCGCCAACTTGCTGGAAGTGCTGAATGAGGGTTTCGTGCGCACAGCGCGGGCCAAAGGCCTGTCGGAGAAGGCGGTGGTGCTCCGCCACGCGCTGAAGCCCTCGCTGCTGCCTGTCGTGACGGTGCTCGGCCTCCAGTTCGGGAACTTGTTGGGCGGTGCTCTCATCATCGAGACGGTCTTCGCCTGGCCCGGGCTGGGTATGCTCGTGCTGAGGTCTATTCTGGGGCGGGATTTCCCCGTCATCCAGGGCTTCGCGCTGTTCATCACGCTGGTGTTCGTATTGGTTAATTTCGTCGTGGATCTGGTGTGCCGCTGGCTTGATCCACGGGTCCAGTACGGGGTGTAGCCACCCGGAGGACGGATCGATGGAGCAAGCGGAATCTCTGGGCAGGCTCAGAGGGCAGACACTGACTGGTGCGGCTCGGGACGAGCGCCGTTCACTGAAGGGGCCTGGCTCGTTGCGGCGTCATCTCCGGCCGACGGCAACGGGGGTTATGGGATTGTTGATGCTGTTCACCCTTGTGGTTGCCGCCTTGGTGGCTCCCCTGATCGCACCCTACGACCCCCTGGCCATCGATCTGCAGCGCACCCTCGTGCCGCCTGGTCGTGCGCATCTCCTCGGTACCGATCACCTGGGACGAGACGTGCTGAGTCGCCTGCTGGTCGGGGCTCGGGTCTCCCTGGGTGCCGCCGGCTTCACGGTGGTGGTCGTGACCACAGTGGGCGTCGTCCTGGGAACGGTTGCCGGGTTCTACGGCGGGTGGACCGACGAGATCATCATGCGGATCGTTGACACGGTGCTGGCCTTTCCGTCCATCATACTGGCCCTTGTCGTGGTCGGTCTGCTGGGACCTGGCTTGCGGAACCTGATCCTGGGCCTGACCCTGGTGCGCTGGGCCGGTTGCGCGAGACTGGTGCGGAGTCTTGTGCTGTCGGTCCGGGAGCGAGAGTTCATCCGTGCTGCCTATTCCATCGGAGCGTGCAATAGGCGTATCATCATCCGCCACGTGCTACCCAGCATTCTGGGCCCCGTGGTGGTCATGGCGACCCTTGACCTGGGCAATGTGTTGTTGAGCATGTCTGGCCTGAGCTTCATCGGGCTCGGGGTGCAGTTGCCGCAGCCGGAGTGGGGGGCTATGGTGAGCTACGCTCAGCTGCACGCCCAGACCGCTCCCTGGCTGGCCATATCTCCCGGTCTGGCCATCGTCGCGGCTGTGCTATCGGCCCATCTCCTGGGCGATACCCTTCGCGACTTCCTCGACCCCCGGTACCGGGACATGGTATCGTAGAAACAGACTGGAGACACCATGTCAGCTCTCGAGGAGTGGAAACAGCGAGTGGCAGATTGTCGAAACGCACGCCAGCGTCCCGACGAGGAGATGTGGCAGCGCCTGGCCCGTTGGTATGATGAATGGGTAGCGCACAACGACTACGTCGATGTCATCCTCGCGCGGATTCTCCCATACCTGGGGAGAAGCACACGTGTGTTGGAGATCGGACCGGGAAGTGGTGCATTCACCATTCCGCTGGCCTCGAGGGTGAGAGAGCTCGTGACCATAGAACCGTCCCTGGCCATGCGGGAGGTCTTGGAGAGTAACCTGGCACAGGCTGGTCTGAGCAACGTCCGTATCATCCCAGAGCGTGCCGAAGAAGGGCTGGAGAGTCTAGGAGGTCCCTTCGACCTGGCGCTGGCAGCTCACTCTCTGTATAATATATCGTCCATTGATGACGTCTTACAGAGCCTGGTGGCTCTTGCCCGCCGCACGGTCGTTCTCATGGGGATCGGGGAGCAGTCAACGTGGTATCGGGCCCTCCATCGCCGTTTCAAAAGAGAGGATCGCATCCCCTCTCCTCATCTTGGTCATCTCTATCCTTTGCTCCTGGATTTGGGCGTCTGTGCCGACGTTGAGGTGATCTGGGTGAGCAGCAACTACGTCTATGAGACAGAGGAGGACCTGCTGGACTGGTGGTCATATCACCTGCACCTCGATGGAGACCGTCGGACGACCCTGCGTTCCGCCCTCCTTGCGCTCGCGGAGCGCCGAGGGGATGGCATCGGGATCTACGATCGCCGCCGGGTCGCGCTGGTGACCATCGATGCGAACCGCAATCTGTCTGATCAGAACGGTGGATGCGCGACGGCCCTGAGCGAAGCGCTGACATCTGATCTTGACGACGTATTAGACCTGTCTGGCTAAGCAAGCTCACTCGGAGAGGGCGATATGTCTTGTGAAGAGGTCTTCTTTCAGCAGTTACGCGAGCAGGGCTTCCGGTTGACCCCGCAGCGCGAGATGGTGCTGTCGGTGCTCCACGAGATCGAGGGTTTCGCGACAGCGGAGGAGATCTACGAGCGCGTGAGTGCCATCAGCAGCTCGGTCGATATATCGACTGTCTACCGGACACTGGAGCTGCTTCAGGACTTCCGGATGGTCGCCTCGGTGGATCCGGGTGATGGTCAGCGGCGCTACGAACTGCTCGGGCTCCACGGTCATCACCTCCACCTGGTGTGTCGCTCCTGTGGAGAGATCATTGGGGTGGAACTGGGTGCCATCGAGCCCTTCGCTGACCGCATGAAGAAAGAGCAGGGGTTTGACCTTGCCGTGGAGCACCTCTCGATCCCCGGGCTTTGTCGGGCCTGCTCGCGAGACTGAAACCAAGAGGCTGACTGGGCTGGAGTTGGGAACCGTTATTCGATGATCACCGGCACGCCACGCTCCGCCCAGTTGTAGAGCGTCTCGCCCTCCTCGACCCCCAGGATGATGCAGCCGTAGGAGACGGGCGACCCCAGGTTGCCCTCCCACAGTCGTTCTCCACTCGATAGAAAGGGGAGGGCGTGGATGCCGTTGTAGGTATCCCCACCAGCGCGATAGACGGAGATGAAGTGGGGCATCTGCAGGTCCCACTGGCTGGCGTAAGCCATCTCCTGTTTGCCCAGCACCTGGAACGTGCCGGTATACGTCGGCGAATCCCGCTTGCCCGTCGAGCAGGGCCAATCGTAGAGCAGGTGATCGTTCTCATAGACTCGCAGACGCTGCCGAGCAATGCTGATGACGATCTTCTTGCCCGGCACCGTCTCATATGGTGTGAGGATGTCCTGCGCAGGGATGATCAGCTGCTGCCCAATCTGGAGCAGATTCAGGTTGATCCCCGGGTTGACCTCGGCAATGAGCCCCGGGGGCATACCGAAGCGGGCGGCGATGATTGACAGTTGGTCACCGGGCTGCACGATATAGATGCGAGGCGGTGGCGTCAACGCCACGGCGACTTCGCCTCCGCCGGCCCGGAACGTGTCCAGCACCTGCTGGGCGACTGTGTCCGTGGGGAAGCCCCAATCGTCGGCGGTGGGCTCGGCGGCCAGGCCCTCCACCGTCGCCCGGACCGCCGGCTCGTTGACCCCCACAAAGAAGCCCGGCCGACCCTCCGCCCCTTCGCCCTCCTCAATAAGTAGCCAGCCTGCAATCACATCCCGGCCCAGAGTCCAGCTCCACGTGACGGATTGACCTTCGTGCTCGCCCCGGGCCACGACTTGGATTTCACGGCAGAGCATCTCCTCAGCCAGTGCGTGAGTCTCACTGACGTCGGCGATCCGGGGAGGGATGGTCCGGAAGGTCGGTGCAAAGGGGTAGTTCGGCCCCATATGCGTGACGGTGTCAACGATCTTCTGCGCGGTGCTGTCGATGTCGAGCTCGTGGCCCTCCTGGCTCGGGGTGACCACGAGTTGGTCTCGCTCAAGCTCCAGGGCAGCATCCATGGGCGGTTCACGCATCTGATCGGCCAGCCCCTCGAGGGCGCGGCGGGTGGTCTCCGTATCAATGGTGAACACCGGGGAGACCTCGCGGCGCTCGCCGAGCCACATGGAGAGGAATGTGCGCCGACCCTGGTGCCGCCCGGTGGCAAAGGCCTGCTGTGCTGTGCTGTGGGGGTCGAGACCCATCCCGGCCTCGGTCCACGGCAGCTGCCAGACACGGTGGCCGTCGGTCAGGATGAGATGACCGGGATCGCGATCCCTGAAGACGATGTCGAGTCGTTGTGCGGCCTCATCCGGGGTCAGGCCGCCCAGATCCTGGCCCATGACGTGCACGTTCGGGTAGATGCGGCTCTCGTAAGACAGGGCCAGGGCTTGTTGCAGGATCCACAGGGAGAAACCACCGACGGTCACCAGTAGCAGCAGCAGGGCGGTGACCACAGCAGCGGGAAGACATCCGGGGCGTAAGCCGGCATCGGTCTTTCGGTGCTCTGAACCTGCCTGTCGACCCTCTGGCACGATTAGTCTCCTGCGACACAACTGATCCCCGAGACTCCTCTAGTATACCACAGGAATCGGCCCCGTGCACGGAATAGCTCCTGAATCGCGAACCTTGTACCTCTTTCTCAACGGTTGCAGGGGCGACTTGTCGATGGCTCCCTCCGACAACTCAACAAGGCCTTGCCGGCTGATCTTACACTCTCGGTGACGCGCTGGCTAGCGCGAATCGTTCCAGACCGGCATGGGTCGGTACGATTCGGCGACAGCTCCTCTGGCGCTGTTGGGTCGTTAGCTGGCCTCAACCCGAGCGACACGAGCGCTCCCACGGCGACGAGACCGGCCGTTATCCCGAAGAGCACGGTGTAGGAGGTCGCCTGTAGCAGCCAACCCCCGGCGATGGGTGCCAGGGTCAGGACGCCCATCAGGGTGTTCGCCAGGCCAATGTAGGACGGTCGTAGGTGGCTGGGTGCGATCTCCAAGAGGTAGTTGTAATGCCCGAGCATGCTCACACTCTGATACGCGCCCAGGGCGACGTAGACCAGGGGGTACGCTCGAACCAGTGGCCCCCCACCGCTTAGATGAGCGACGAGCGCGAACAGTGGGCCGGCGATACAGGCCAGGCTGCCGATGCGGATCACGGCCGATGGCCCCCAGCGGTCACTCACTATACCCAAGAGCGGGCCAAAGCCGATGACCGCCAGTTGCTGAGCAGCCACGAAGCCGCCCACGGCCGCCATCGGAAGGTTCAGCACCTCCGTCGCGTGGATGACGTAGAAGGGCATGGCCAGCATGATCATCCCGACTAGAATCCGGGAGGCCATCACGCGGAGGAACGCGGGATCGTGGCGCAGGGCCGTCAACCAGGGATCACGGACACGCCCTTGCGTCTCGATGGTTGGGAGGTCAGCGGCGTCTTCTCGAAGGAGAAACAGGGCAACGGTGGCGGGGACTAAGCTCACACCAGCCAGGCTGAAGATCAACGCGTAATCAGTCGGGAAAGGAAGGCGAGGGCTGGCCAGGATCAGGCCGATGGCGGCGCCCACACCGAGACCGGCCACTCCACTGATGCTCTGTGCCAGGCTGAACAGCCGACCCCGCCGCCTCAGAGGAATGGCCCGGGCCACCATATCGGACCAGGCAACGGCAGCCAGGCTGTCCGGGATAGCGAAGATGCCCAGGCAGACGAAGAACAGGACGAGCATACCGACTGGGTACTGACCCAGTCCCAGCCAGAGCGCCAGCGGCAGTATCACGAAGGCGACCCGTCCGCTCAGGCCGGCCAGCAGGTAGGGCTTCTTCCGCGGCTTGTCGTTGATGGCACGGGCTGCGACCACCTGTGGCAGAAACCAACAGCCGTGGAACACGGTCGACACCAGGCCGATCACGGGGGCCGAGCGCGTGAACTGGCTTACGAAGGCCGGGAGCACGCTGTTGATGTTGATCAGGGTCATCCCGATGCCGAAGAAGACGGAGTCGATGGTGAAGCAGATGAAGTTCCAGCGGTAATTGGTGGGTGTGGGCAGACGCTTATCCATGGTGG
>SKLM01000137.1 GCA_007123205.1 Thermoflexales bacterium | reverse complement strand
CGAACTTCAACTCGATGCGTACCTGGGAGATGCTCCTCGCTCCATCGATCACCCTCCGGAAGGTCTTCTGGGCGATCTCCCGGCTCGACCGCCGGCTGGGCAGCCGCCTCCACCGGTTGGTGGGCATGTTGGAGGAGACCTGGCAGGAGGAGAACGTGGTTCACAGAATCGCGCTTCGCGCTCCAGAGGAGGACGAATACCTTCTGGTCCACATCTTCTCGAGCCTTAAGATCTGGCTGTATGTGGCGATGTTGGACGAGGCGTGGCCCTACACTTACTTCGACAGCCAGATGCCAGAAGAGCAGAAAGAACGCATCATGACCTTCTACACCCGCTGCGTTCAGCGCCATCTCTATGCCCATCGGGAAGAGGAGAAACACTACCTAGCTAAGAATCCCCATTTCTCGCCTATGGTCGACACTCTGTATGACTACCTGCCTGGTGTCCGGATCATCTACCTTGCGCGCAATCCGCTCGATATGATCCCCTCGTACATCAGTCTGAAGGAAGAAGAATGGCAGCTCCTGGGGGATCCGCTGGAGGAACACGCAAGCCGTGATTACGTCCTGGAGATGGCTGATCACTGGTACAGCTATCCGCTGGAGCGGTTGGAGCAGGAGCGAGAGGACCGCTACATCGTGGTCAACTTCAATGACCTGGTGAATGACGCGGGACACACTGTCAGGACCATCTATGCTCGTTTTGGCCTGGAGGTCAGCCCGGAGTTTGACAGGGTTCTGGAGAAAGCCACGGAATGGTCACGAAGCCACGAAAGCGAGCACGAGTACTCCCTGGGCGAGATGGGACTGACGCGGGAGCAGATCGTGACGCGGTATCGGCACGTGTTTGAGCGGTTTGGTTTCGACACCAGAGAGGCGCAATAGGTCAGACCCACGGCACCATCGTCTCGGGACGCGCTCCCGGATCCGCCGTGAGGCTGCCAGGTCAAGAGAGGAATATGAGAGTCGCGTACATCTCGCTGTTCAGGAGGGGCCGGGGGGGCGGAGAGGGGCGCGTCGCCCACGAGTTGGCCGGCCACTTCGCAGAGCGTCACGAGGTGGTGATGATCTGCCCTGCGATGGAGACGGGTCTACGGCACGAAGAGGACCGGGCTGTGAAAGTCTTCGGGGTCCGGAGCGCTGGGGAGGGCGAGTTTCACATGCCGGCCCTCTCGGCGAAGACGGTGCGGGCCGTGTTCGACTTCCTCGACGAGTTCAATCCCGATGTGGTCCATGCCCACGAACCTGCGTTGCTTGGGCTCATCGGCCAGGTGTGGGCCAGGATGCACCTGGTGCCCTTTGTGCACACGAGCCACGTCCTTCCGGCCAGCGTGTTGGAGTTCGGGGCCGTGGACGCCCTCGATATGAAGGTGCTGCAGGGCTCCTTTGGAGAGTCGATATCCCGTCGCCTGCTGACCGATTTCTACGAGAACTGCGACGCCATTGTAGCGTTGAACCAGCCAGCGCTCGAGGCATTGCGCGAGTTCGGTTATGACGGCCGGGTGTTTGTCATCCCCAACGGGCGGGATCTGAGTCAATACGCCCATTGCGCCTGCGCCGACGTTGCCGCGGATCAGAAGACGCTTACTTTCATCGGCTACATCAGCGAACGGAAGAACCAGCGCTACCTGCTCGAGGTCCACCGACTGCTGCCCGCGACATACCGGCTGCTGTTGATCGGGCAAGCCCTGAAACCGGAGTACGGGAAGCAGTTGAGGCGCTATTGCGAGACGCATGGCCTGGACAACGTCGCGTTCGTGGGCCAGGTGCCGCACGAGGCGATCCCTACCTATCTGGAGAAGACACACGTCTTCGTCTCGGCTTCGAAAATGGAAGTGCAAAGCCTCGTCGTGATCGAGGCTTTGGCGTCAGGAACGCCGGTGGTTGGCCTGGCCAACGAGACGACTAGCGAGTTGGTCGACGATCAGGTCGGTTGTTGTCTGCCGAGGGATGCCACCCCGGAGGAGTTTGCGGTCTGTGTGGAGCGGATCTGTGCCCTGCCGCCGGAGGAGTACCAGCGGCTCTGCGTGAACGCGCGGGAGCGTGTGAGTCACCTTGACTGGTCGGAGGTGGCGGACCGGACTACAGCGGCTTACCGTGAGTTGATCAGGGAGAGGCCGTCCGTCACGACGACGAAAGAGGCGGTGTTGGACGATCTCATCTCTTTCTTGCCCTCGGGCGAGGTCAAAGAGATCCTCAAAGAGCAGGTTCGGGTCAGCCCGAGCGGGCCAGGTCCGGTCCCCGAGTTTATCCGTGAGCTGTCGCTGCGGCGGAAGTGGCGGGCGTTGAAGCGCGTGGAGGGTTCGACGTGGCTGCTCGCCGGGGGGACGGTGGTAGTGTCCCTCGTCGGTTATCTCCTCATGAAAGGGCGCGGCGGGGACGATGAGTGATGCCCTCGCAGGCAGGGGGCGGAGGTGTCCCGGCGGCCTGCTCCACGGAAGCCGTGTTCCTTGAGCCTCCCCTGGTGAATTGCTTTCTTATCGTCTCAGGCCCGCGCCATGGCCAGGCGAATGAACAGTCCCGGGCCATCCACTGGGCCATCCACCGCCCTGATCTGGTTAGTGTGGTATGACGAATCCGTGCTTAGCTTCCGCGGGGGGATTCGACCGCTTACTCCCCTGCCAACAGGTGCTCGCGGAGCATCCGCTGAACAGCCGCATCTTCCTCGAAGGGCCGGCCGGGGCGGGCAAGACGACGGCCGCTGCGGCGCGGCTGTTGTACCACCTGGAGGCTGGGGTCTCAGGCCATTCCGTCCTCCTCCTCACGCCACAGCGGACGCTGGCGGAGCCGTACCATCGGGCGGTTCACACCGTTCGAGGGGATGCCGGGGGCGAGATCACGATCTCGACGGTGGGAGGGTTGGCTCAGCGGATGGTCGATCTCTTCTGGCCCTTGATTGCCGAGGAGGCCGGGTTTGCGCACCCAGACCGGCCCCCGACGTTCCTGACGCTGGAGACTGCCCAATACCACATGGCCCGCGTGGTGCGCCCCCTCCTCGACGAGGGGTTCTTCGAGGGTGTGATCATTGATCGCAACCGGCTCTACAGTCAGATCATCGACAACCTTAACAAGGCCGCGGTGGTTGGCTTTCCCCATACGGAGATCGGCCGCCGGCTGAAGCCTGCCTGGGGCGGCGAAGAGCGCCGCGAGCGGATCTATGAGCAGGCACAGATCTGTGCCGTCCGTTTTCGGCGTGATTGCCTCGAGCACAACCTGCTCGACTTCTCGCTTCAGATCGAGGTGTTCTTCGAGCATCTGTGGATGCGACCGATCTGTCGGGACTACTTGATGGATCGTTACCGCCATCTCGTTGTGGATAACGTGGAGGAGGATGTGCCGGTGGCCCATGATCTGCTGCGCCAATGGCTTCCCACTGCAACCTCAGCACTGCTTATATACGACCGGGAGGCGGGCTACCGGCGCTTCCTTGGGGCTGATCCCGAGGGGGCCTATGCTCTTCGTGCTCTCTGCGACGAGCACGTTGCGTTTGATGGCTCGCTGGTGATGAATCGAGCGGTTGAAGCCCTGGGTGACGAGTTGGCGCGCAGCATGGACCGCGGGGGCCCTTCACCGGGAGCCTCGGATCAGGTCCGGTCAGCCTTGGCATACAAGTACCACCGGTATCATCCGGAGATGGTCGCCTGGGTCGCCGATGAGATCGAAGTGCTGGTGCGGGAGCAGGACGTCTCCCCCGGCGAGATCGTCGTCCTGGCTCCGTATCTCAGCGACGCTCTACGCTTCTCCCTCACCCATCGACTGGAGGAGCGGTCCATTCCGACCCGCTCGCATCGGCCTTCCAGGGCCCTTCGGGAGGAGCCTGCCGCCCAGTGCCTGCTCACACTGGCAGCGATCGCGCACCCCGAGTGGCAGTTTGCACCGACCCATTTCGACGTCGCCTACGCCCTGATGGAGGCGATCGATGGGATGGATCTGGTGCGCGCGCAGCTATTCGCCCAGATCTGCTATCGATCGCGGGACGGGGTGCCCACTCTGGCTTCTTTCGACCAGCTCAGACCAGAGATGCAGGAGCGGCTGACCTTCGTCCTAGGTGAACGTCACGAGGGGCTGCGCGCTTGGATCGAGGAGTATGTGGGCTCACCGCCCCGGACCGCTGATGAAGTCTGTGACGCAGATCCGGGAGGGCGAGCCTCGGAGGTTGCCCCGGGCGACGAGGAGCCGGAGGTTGACCGACGTCGCCAGCCCTTCGATCACTTCCTGAGCCGTCTCTTTGGCGAGCTGCTGTCCCAGCCAGGCTATGGTTTCCACCGTGACTACGACGCGGCCGAGGTGGCTGCTAATCTGATCGAGTCCGTGCGCAAGTTCCGCTGGGCGACGGAGGGCACTCGCCCTCGCAACGGGACCACCCCTTCTCTGGGGCAGGAGTACATCGAGATGGTGAAAGACGGGGTGATCGCCGCCCAGTATGTTCGGAGTTGGCGGTTTGAGCCCGACGATGCCGTGCTCTTGGCGCCCGCCTATACCTTTCTCATCCGAAACCGCCCGGTTGATTATCAGTTCTGGCTGAACGTTGGCGGACGGGGCTGGTGGGAACGCCTGTACCAGCCGTTGACACATCCCTATGTGTTGAGCCGGGGGTGGCCTCCATCGGATAGGGAGACGACGACCTGGACTGATGCTGATGAGGTAGCGGCCCGCCGAGAAGCCCTGTACCGGCTGACCCAGGGACTGATCCGACGGTGCCGATGCCGCGTCACCCTGGGCCTCAGCGAGCTGGGCGAGCGAGGATATCAGCAGAAAGGTCCCTTGCTACAAGCCATCCAGCGGGTCTTGCGCGGTCTTGCTGCTGAGTCCGCTAGCTAGTGCGCAGCAGCTAGAGATCACGATGCGATTTCAGGCGCGACCCAAACAGCAGGAGGTGCTGAACTACAGAGCCGGGCTGATGGGCGTCGCAGCTGTTCCCGGCAGCGGCAAGACCGTGACGCTGTCCGCTCTGACGGCAGAGCTGGTCACCAGCGGACTGCTGGAGGACGATCAAGAGGTGCTGGTGGTGACTCTGGTCAACTCCGCCGTCGACAACTTCGCCCGACAGGTGGCGGGTTTCCTCATCCAGCGGGGCCTGCTGCCCCACGTCGGGTATCGCGTGCGGACGCTGCACGGACTGGCGCACGACATCGTCCGCGAGCGACCGGCTCTGGTGGGCCTGTCGGACGATTTCGACGTCCTTGATGAGCGGGAGGCCAGACAGACCCTGGAAGGAGCGGCCGAGGCCTGGTTGAGCGCCTATCCCGGGATGATCGATGAACTTCTGGCCCTCGATCTGGACGAGCGCAAAAGGGAGTGGGTGCGCCGAGAGCGTTGGCCGAGTCTGGTCTGCGACATCGCCTACGGTGTCATCAGACAGGCGAAGGACTGGCAGCTCACGCCAGCGGAGCTGCGTGATCACCTGGACGATCACGGGGACGCTCTCCCTCTGGCGGAGATGGGATGGGCCATCTTCGCCGATTACGAGAGAGCCCTGGCCTATCGGGGTAGGGTCGACTTCGATGACCTGATCCGGCTGGCCCTGCAGGCACTACAACTGGACCAAGAGCTGCTCAGCCGGCTGCGCCACCTGTGGCCGTATGTTCTGGAGGATGAGGCTCAGGACAGCAGCCGCCTGCAGGAGAGGATCCTGGCTTTGTTGACCGGTGGGGATGGGCACAGTGGAGCGACACCCCGCGGCAACTGGGTCCGTGTTGGTGATCCCAACCAGGCGATCTATGAGACCTTCACCACTGCTGATCCCGAATACCTGCGTCAGTTCTTGCGTCGGCCGGATGTGGAAGGACGCGAGTTGCCCAACTCGGGACGCTCGACGGAGACGATCATCGAGCTGGCCAACTACCTGATCGACTGGACTGAGGAGAAGCACCCCCTCGACGCGGTGCGCGGCGCTCTGACCCCGCCCCATGTCGAGCCGACGCCGCCTGGCGATCCCCAGCCAAACCCGCCGTCAGAGGCTGGCCAGGTGCGTTTGGTCGGGAAAAAGCTCGCGCCGCAGGAGGAGATACGCCGAGTGGTTGACTCGATAGCCCGGTGGCTGCCGGAGAACCGGGACCACACCGTAGCCATCCTCGTGCCGCGCAACCGACGGGGCTTTGACGTGGTCGAGGAGCTGAAGCGGCGGGAGATCAAGCACGTAGAGCTGCTCCGCAGTACCCGGGCCACGCGGGAGACCGCCGGAGCCCTGGCCAACGTGATCAACTACCTTGCCGATCCCGATTCGGGACCCAAGCTGGCCCGCGTCTACCGCGTATGGCGGAGGGGCGATCGGGGGGATCAGGAACTAGAGGAGCGTATGGATGCGGTCGCCCGGGCCGTGCGGCGGTGCCGGCAGGTCGAGGACTTCCTCTGGCCGCGCCCCGGAAAGGACTGGCTCGACGACGTGGCTCTCGCCGGCGAGTATCTGGGAGTTCGAGAGCATCTGGCCGAATTCCGACAGCTGGTGCGCCTGTGGCAAGAGGCGACGCTGCTGCCCATCGACCAGCTCATCCTCACGCTGGCTCAGGATCTGTTCACGGAGCCCGTTGACCTGGCCATGGCCCACAAATTGGCCGTACTGCTAGGACGGTTCCGCGAGAGACACCCGGACTGGCGGCTGCCGGAGCTGACGGAGGAACTGGCCGTGATCGCGCGTAACGAGCGCCGCTTCCTGGGGTTGAGCGACGAGGACACGCGCTTCGACCCTGATAGCCACAGAGGAGTGGTGGCGGTGGCGACCGTGCATAAAGCCAAAGGGCTGGAGTGGGATCGCGTCTACCTCATGTCGGTGAACAACTACAACTTCCCCGCCGGGCTTCCCCACGATGCCTTCATCGCCGAGAAGTGGTTCGTGCGTGACCAGTTGAACCTCCAGGCAGAGAGCCTGGCGCAGTTGGAGGCCGCGGTCGGAGGACGGGTCGAGGGGCGAGAAGGGGCCCGGTCGGGGTATGAGGAGGGCGAGGCAACTCAAGAGGCGCGTGTCGACTACGCCGCCGAACGTATGAGGCTGCTCTACGTCGGCATCACCCGAGCCCGAAGAGACCTTATCGTGACGTGGAACGCCGGTCGCCGGGGTGATCTGCAGCCGGCGGTACCCTTGACCGCGCTCCGAACCTACTGGGAGCGCAGGACTTCCGGCGGACAACTGGCCTGATTAGCCGGTCGGGGGCGGTCGCGCTATAATCCGCGCATGGCGCTTCCGAGTTCCTCAGATCCCCGCAGCTCCCACCCCTCGTCGGTCGGTGGGAGAGGATGCTGACGATGGGCCGAGAACGCTCATACTACCTCGCAGCGCTTTTACTCCTGATACTGGCCGCCTTTCTGGTGCGCGTCGCCTCCCTCGATGCTCAATCCCTGTGGCGCGACGAGGTTGACTCGCTTCGCTTCGCGACTGTTCCGGGGCCCGAGTTGCTGTCTAGCTTCACTCGGCCGGGATGGAACGGCCCCCTGTACCATCTGCTGCTTCGGGGCTGGATCGTGCTTGCGGGCATCAGTGAGTACGCTATGCGGTTCTTCTCTCTCGTCTTTGGGGTCCTCGGTGTCCCGTTGATCTACGCGCTGGGAAAGCGTCTCTTCAGCCGGCCGACCGGGGTCATCTCAGCCCTGCTGGTGACCGGATCTCCCTATCTGGTCTGGTACAGCCAGGAGGTCAAGATGTATACCCTGGTGCTGGCCCTGGCTATGGTGGCCGTGTACAGCCTGCGCCGCGCCCTG